>CACSIN010000003.1 GCA_902705835.1 BD1-7 clade bacterium | reverse complement strand
CTACACAACCAATGCCATTGAGTCGCTTAACAGTGTCATTCGCAAGGCCGTTAAGAAGCGTAAGCTGTTCCCCTCAGATGACTCCGCTAAGAAAGTTGTTTATCTGGCGATACAGCAGGCAGCGAAAAAATGGACCATGCCAATCAGGAATTGGAAACCGGCCTTGAACCGGTTTATGATCGAGTTCGAAGACCGCTTAACTGATTATGTTTAACGAGGCAGTTACACAGAATTATTTACAGTCTCGCGTAAGGCTTTAAGCTAATAGACCTGAAGATCCAACACAGGCCTCTGAACTCACAATAGCTCAAACTAATTTAACCATCTCTAATCACATTTTATCAACACCGTAGAGACAACGCTGAGCCACTAAGCGACGTGCACGAGCAACGACATCACCCTCTGAGCATAAGGTAGCAATCTCTTCTACTTGTTTTTCCCGTTCCCATGCGGCGACCACCTCATCAGCCAGCTGACGACAACATTTCACCAAAAAGGCGCCTGACCCCATAGCGGGGTCACACAGTTTGAGTTCTAGAATTTGCTCTGCGGCAGGCGCTTCACCTAAACAACTTAGAACCCCGGTCTTGCTGCACAAGGGCCACTGCTGCCGCCCGGTCTCACCATTAAACTGCCAACCATCACCACGGCAGAAGTTCAGGCCAGCATCAAACTCTGGGATTAAATCGCATGCACCCAACCGCCATAAAAACCACCGTCAACGGCGACGATATCAGCGCCACCATCAACGACCGCCTCGAAAGCTTGCAAGTCACCGACAACGCCGGCCTCGACAGCGACACCGTCGCCATCACCCTCGACGATCGCGACCAAGCCATCGTACTCCCCGCCATCAATGCCGAAATGGAAGTCTGGCTCGGCCCAGTAATCAAAGGCCAACCCCAACTCACCTGGGCAGGCCTCTACACCATCGACGAAATCGAAACCGACGACCACCAAGGCTCCCTCAGTATCCACGGCAAAGCCGCCGATATGATCGGCAGTCTCAAAGCCCCCAGAGATCAAAGCCATCACGACATCACCCTCAGCCAGCTGCTCACCACCATCGCCAAACGCCACAACTACACCGCAGCCATCTCCGACAACCTCGCCCGCAAACACTACGCCCACATCGACCAACGCGCCCAATCCGACATCGACCTGCTCACCAGCAAAGCCACCGGCAAACGCCTCTGCATCATCCAGCAAGACACCGGCCAAACCATCAGCGGCAAACCGTTAGAAGAAATCCCCTTAAACGCTAAAGCCGAAGGCGTCTACATCACCGCCAGAATCACCGGCCGCAGTCACTACAACAGCGTCAAAGCCTACTGGCAAACACCCAACGCCCCGACCAAACGCAGCCTCAGCGTCGGCGGCGACGAACCCCAATACACCATGGCCGATATCTACCCCAGCCACCAACAAGCCAGCGACGCCATCGATGCCAAATACAAACAACTCAAACGCGGCGGCACCGAACTCACCATCGAACTTCCCTTCGACCCAAAATACCGCGCCGAACACCCAGTAAAGCTCTTTAATCACCGCCACGCCGGCCGCTACGTTATAAAAGAATCCACCCACCACATAGGCAGCGGCAACCTAGCCACCACCACCGTGACGCTAAAAGAACCAAGCAAAAAAGAAGACAAATAGAGGAGAAGAAAAATGACACCGCAGGGGTAACGCCCCGAGTGTTAACAGCGGTAAGCGGCCGAAGCCAGTGAGCCACAACTAACACCCCCAGCCGCTTAATTGCGGCTTTGTGGGTAAAAGAAAGCGACCGGGCAGTAGCGGTAACTACTACCCGGTCACCTCAACACAGTGAACCAGCACTGTGAATCAGCCAAGGCTTTCCCGCTTGTACAAGCGCAGGCAAGCCTACCAGAAAAAGGGTGATTCACAACCATGGAAACCGTTAGGTGTACCAACTGTGACAAACTGTTATTCAAAACTTCAGCAACCGGCACCATCGAAATCAAATGCCCGCGCTGCAAACGATTACAAACCATAAAAACCAAGAACACCGAGAGTGTCACACAGCGGAACCTGAACAATGGCGAAACCCGTGATACCTTGGGTCGGCGGCAAACGAAAACTGGCTGACCACATACTTCCCCTCTTCCCTGAGCACACCTGCTACGTCGAACCCTTCTGCGGCGCAGCAGCGCTGTACTTCATAAAAGAGCCATCAAAGGTCGAAGTGATCAACGACGTCAACGGCGATATCGTCAACCTCTACCGCGTGGTCAAACACCATTTAGAAGAGCTGTATAAACAGTTTAAATGGGCATTAACCAGTCGCGAAAACTGGCACTGGCTACAAGCAACCCCACCCGAAACCCTCACCGACGTCCAACGCGCGGCAAGATTTCTCTACCTGCAAAAACTCGCCTTTGGTGGCAAGGTCGAAGGCCAAAGCTTCGGCACAGCCACCAGCTCCCGTCCCAGATTCAACATCTTCACCCTCGAACAAGACCTCGCCGACGCCCACTATCGCCTGAGCAATACCACCATCGAACACCTCGACTGGGCGAATATCATCGAACGCTACGACCGCCCCCACACCCTCTTCTACTGCGATCCCCCATACTGGGAAACCGAAGGCTACGGCATCGACTTCCCCTGGGAACAATACGAACGCATGGCCGAACTCAGCAAAACCATCCAAGGCAAAATGATCATCAGCATCAACTCCCACCCCGCCATCCGCGACCTCTTCAGCCACCTCCCAGTGGTAGCCGTCGATTACCAATACACCGTCGCCGGCGCAGACAAACGCACCGACTGCACCGAACTCATCTACGGCAACTGGGACAACAACGAAGTTCCCTTCCCTAAAGGCCAACCTTGCCTATTTTGAAGGCAATGGAATGGGTAAAGTGTTAGATCAAACCATGTAACATAGACAATTGAAATTCGATCAATTAGTCAACTTGGCCGCTAACAATAACTGAAAGCAAAAAAGTAGGAGAGAATCAAATGGAATTTATCAATTGGATTGCTGTGGGGTGGATCACCCTGAACCTATTCCTTGGGCTAGGACTTCTGTTTAAAGGAAAATTTTCAGGAACTCAATTTATCGGATACGCTGGCCTTGTCTGGTTTTCCGCTGCTTTGCTTGTTCTTTTACCGAACCTCAAGACATTGACAATTGCAGGAAATACTATAGAGCTATTTGCACAAGCCAAGAAAGAGGCTGAACAGTCAATCGCCGAGTTAGAGGGGATAACAGAACAGATCGTCTCTATGCAACTAGATATCTTCACTAGCATCAACAGCGATCACTTAGGCACCCCATAGTGGAGAATTCAAGCCGAAAGCTACGAGGGAATTATGGCGCTTTTAGATGGAGTGCAAAAACTAAACCTAGAAGAGAAGTTAAGAGTTAACGTAAGACGGGCGTGCAACACTGCCCTGTATGACCAGTATTCCTATGTCGCTATTTATAGCCAGATAGACGAGGATACAAAATTACTTGATGATTTTAATAAGGACAATTTCAAAGCACCAAGCGGAAATCATGTATCAAGTTATTCAGATCAAAATGGCTTTAAAGCTCGTTCCGAACAATTTAACTTGCGTTTAGCGTATACAAAAGAAAGTTTTGAGAAAGCAGCAAGCTTATATGATCGCCTTTATATCAAATGTAAACGCGCTGAAAACGCTACATCTCAATGAGCGCCGTAGGGACATGAACAAACAGTCTCATATCATCTGCGGCAAAATCTCAGATGATATGCGGCGCTACAAGTCCCTCCAGTTCAATTTAGACAGGTAGCACTGCAATGTAGCACCAAAAGCTCTTGGCTTGCAATGAATCAAAATGGACAGCAATGGACTGAAAACGCAGGAATTTAAAGGGTTTTCGAGAGAAAGTGGACGTTAATGGAGGNCGCTGGATCATGAAGTGGTGCCCGGGGCCGGACTTGAACCGGCACACTCGTAAGAGCGGGAGATTTTAAGTCTCCTGTGTCTACCAATTCCACCACCCGGGCTTTGGGTGCTTTGTACGTGATTTACTTGCTGTTAATCAGTGTGACTAACGCTAGTAATGCACAAAGAAAAGTGGAGGCGCGAACCGGAGTCGAACCGGTCTATACGGAGTTGCAGTCCGCTGTATCGCCGCTCTACCATCGCGCCAAACGATGAGATACAAAGGAATATGGAGCGGGAAACCGGGTTCGAACCGGCGACCTCGACCTTGGCAAGGTCGCGCTCTACCAACTGAGCTATTCCCGCGCTTTGTATCTTGCGTCAAAGAGGTGGCTAATTCTATTCAGACTGACGCCAGTGTCAACATTAATTTGAAAAAAACCGTACTAAAACAGAAAGTTGTACGCGTTATGATCAATTTTCGTTGCCGGGGCGCAAATCTGGCCAGGCTGCCTTTAAATACAAGAACATAGACCAAATCGTGAGCGCCGCTGCAGTATACATACTGACCATCGCGAGATAGTAAACTGGGCCTTCTTTATCGACCTGCACCAGCAAAAACAGGAAGATGGCGCCCATCTGCGCCATGGTTTTGATTTTGCCGATATAAGACACCGCGACACTGGTGCGTTTGCCGAGCTCGGCCATCCACTCTCTGAGGGCGGAGATGATTATTTCGCGGCCGATGATGATGATGGCTGGCAAGGTGAAGTACCACACGGCAAAACGCTCTACCAATACAACTAGCGCGATAGACACCATGAGTTTGTCAGCGACGGGGTCGAGAAAGGCTCCAAACGGGGTGGTTTGATTGAGCTTGCGGGCGAGGTAGCCGTCGAGCCAGTCTGTCCAGCCGGCGACGAAGAACACGATCGCGGAGATCAGGTAGCTCCATTGCGACGGTATATAGAAGACGATAACGAATACCGGAATCAGAACCAGTCGAAAAAGTGTTAATGCGTTGGGTATATTCATACTCTGTTCTTATGTTTTCGACAACGTGTTCGGGTTGCAGGTGATTGATGCCCGCGCCGCGTTTACGCTACGGCGATTCGGGTTTGCCTTTGCCTTCCAATAAAAAACGCGATATTCCGGCCACTACATCTATCTTGCATGCATTATGTGACTATTTTTCACGCTATTGGCTTCAACCCTGAAGCTGTTTTTGTCGGCTAAACCACTTATTTTATTCTTTGTTGAACTCAGCATAAATATCTTCGGCAATTTTTTCACTAACTGATGGCACTTTTACTAATTCGCGCACGGGGGCTTCGGTAACCGCTTTCATGCTGCCGAAGTAGCGCAGCAGTTCGCGGCGGCGCTTGGGGCCTACGCCGGGTATGCCTTCTAGGGCCGATTGGCTGCGCTTTTTATCGCGTTGCTGGGTGTGACTTTTTACCGCGAAACGGTGGGATTCATCCCTTACGTGCTGAATCAGGTGCAGTGCGGGTGAATCGGCCGGTAGGTTGAGCTCGTCACCTGTGTCGGCCAGTATCAAATGTTCCAGGCCGGGTTTACGGGTAGGGCCTTTGGCCACACCCACAATCAGGATTTCATTCAGGCCGTATTCACTGAGTACGTCTTTGGCTTGCGTCACTTGTCCCTTACCGCCGTCGATTAATAGGATGTCGGGCTGCTGCCCTTCTCCATCGACGAGCTTTTTAAAGCGTCGCTGCAGAGCTTGCTGCATGGCGGCGTAATCATCACCGCCAGTAATGCCTTTGATGTTAAAACGGCGGTAGTCGCTCTTTTTTGGGCCGTTCTGATCAAATACGACGCAGGAGGCGACGGTGGCTTCGCCGCTACTGTGGCTGATATCAAAACACTCGATGCGCTTGGGCATGTCGGTGAGGTCAAGGGCTTCTTGCAGGCTCAGGAAGCGCTTTTGCAAGCTTTGCTTGTTGGCCATGCGCGAGGTGAGGTTTTGCTCGGCCGTGGAGCTGGCAACTTGTAACCATTTTTCGACATTGCCACGTGTAGGGCCGAGTAGCTGAACGCGTTTACCGGCGATCTGAGTGAGGCCTTCGGCAAATTCGAGGGCGTCTTCGCATTCTTGATTGGTGACGATTTTCGGCGGCATATCGCGGCTTTGCCCGCTCAAATAAAATTGGCCGAGAAAGGCCATCATCACGGCGTTGTTGTCTTCGTCGAGGCCGAGTTTGGGGTAGTAGCTGCGGCTGCCGATAATGCGACCGCCACGCACAAATAATACATGCACGCAGGCAGCACCGGCTTTTACAGCTATGGCGACTACGTCAACTTCGGCATTGCCGGCTTCGATGTATTGGTTTTCGGTCACACGCTTGAGATGTTGTATCTGGTCGCGGTATTCGGCGGCTTTTTCGTAGGCCATGTCGATAGCGGCGGCTTCCATGCTCACACCAAGTTCTTTGATGAGCTGGTCGCTTCGACCTTCCAAAAACCAGCGCGTGTGTTTTACCTCTTCAGCGTATTCTTCATCACTAACGTGTTTCATGCACGGGCCGCTGCAGCGTTTGATCTGGTATTGCAGACAGGCACGCGAGCGGTTGGCGAAGTAGCTGTCTTCGCATTGGCGCACTTTAAACACTTGTTGCAACAGATTCATGCTTTCACGCACGGATGAGGCATTCGGATATGGGCCAAAATAGGTGCCTTTCTCGCGCTTGGCTCCTCGATGGTATGAGAGCCTCGGATATTCGGCATCGGACAAAAAGATGTAGGGGTAGGATTTGTCGTCACGCAACAGAATATTGTAGGGCGGACGGCTTTGCTTGATGAGGTTGTGCTCAAGCAGCAGAGCTTCGGTTTCGGTGGCCGTTACGGTGACATCGATGCGGTGAATACGGCTAACCAGTGCCACGGTTTTGGTGTTAAGGCCGCGAGCGCGGAAATAACTGCCTACGCGTTTTTTGAGGTTTTTGGCCTTCCCCACATACAGCACGTTGCCATCGGTATCGTGCATTTGATAAACGCCGGGGCGTTGGGTGAGGTTTTTCAGATAGGTTTTGTGATCGAATCCATCGGGGTGTTCGCTAGCGTCGCTGGCTACTTTCGTCGCGAGGCTTTTAGCGGATTCTTTCGTCGGTATATTGGTGGCATAGATAGCCGGGGCAGCATCGGATACCCGGCTGGATTCAGCAGGTGTTTGTTGGGAGTTTTTACTGCCGGTGCTGGGTGTTTTTTTTGCCATTAAACTTGTGTGTCGTATGCGCAGCACCAAATCATTGAGCGCTGCGTTGATTCTAATTTACACCGCACCGGGCGGTTGATTGCAACGGTTGCGGGCTTATAAGTGTACGGAAGTTTGAATAGGCGAAGGGCCTAACAGCAAGTTAATGTTGCTTTTAAGATACCACATAAAAATCGAGAGTGAACGACCGTTGCGTTTGATTGCGCCGATAAACACCCATACTCAGGGGTTTATTTTCTGCGGTGCAGGTTCAAACTTCCTGTGGGTCTAGCATACCATGCCGAATGGCAAGACGAGTCAGCTCAACGTCGCTTTGTACGCCGAGTTTGTCGAAGATCCGGTATCGGTAACTATTAACGGTTTTGGTGCTCAGGCAGAGTTTATCGGAGATTTCCTGCACTTTCTCGCAGTTAATCACCATCATGGTAATCTGCAGTTCACGGTCTGAGAGTTGCTCAAACGGTGAACTTTCGCTGTCGTAGGCACTGAGTGCCATTTGCTGGGCGATATTGGGCGACAGATAACGCTTGCCCGCAGCTGCGTGTTTTATGGCAGTAACCATTTCGTACATTTCTGCACCTTTAGTTACATAACCAAGCGCACCTGCTTTGAGCAGCTTGTTCGGGAATGGATTGTCATCCAGTGCGGTCAGTGCAACGACTGCAACACCGGGTAAACGCTGGGTAAGTTTCTTGGTGGCTTCGATACCACCAATACCCGGCATTTTGATATCCATCAAAACCACATCAGGATCCAATTGCTTGGCATACTGAATGGCTTCTTCACCTGTGCCCGCTTCGCCGACTACCTCAATCCCTGGTACATCTTCCAGCATTCGTGCAATCCCGACGCGAACCAAGTCATGGTCGTCTGCAACGACTACTTTGATTGTCACATTAAGCCTCGATCGTCATTATTTTATTGAAAAATGCGCTACTGTTCAGCGTCCAGGCTTCGCTCGATGAGAGCGGCGTTGAGCAAAAACATGTTCACTCAAAGCGATCCATCGTTGATGTATTTGTTTTGACAACAAATACGCCTGGTTCATCCATTTTTATTGATCTTATCCATTTGCTGCTGCTTAACCCTGGGCTTGCCGGCGTTATCATCCAAATGACAACGTGCGGAAACCGGTCAAAAGTAGCTTACACTGCTCTTGCTGGCTTTGAGGTGAATGACATCCGTTTTTATTCATCCCCTGATCACATTGCGGCTACGTCTGATCAGGTAGTAAGCCATTATTTTTTCAGTCTTTCTGGTCTAAATGTAGGTCATTTCGACGAAGTTGCCTACCTGGCGCATTCGGCGAAAATCCCCTTCTACTATTAACACGAGTGTTATCGCGACCGTGTGCGAACCTTTCTAAACGTCAGGTTAATCCGCCCACCGGTTATTTCCGGTTGTTTTAATACGGCATGTTGCCAACGTTTTTGAACGCCCGGCATCATCAAAAGCAGTGACCCGTGCTGTAACTCTTGCCAGCGCGTTGCTGATCTGCCACTCACGTTATGGCCCATTGATGCCAGCCTCTGCAAATAGTGTTTCTTCGGTTTTATGCTGAAGCGCCGTGCTTGCCCGAGTGAGATCGAAGCTATTGGCACGGTGTCGTCTAGCTCGGCTTCGTCGTCAGCATGCCAGGCAACACTGTCGTTGCCGTCTCGGTAGAAATTGAGCAAGGCGCTGTTGAAACTGCAGCCTGCGATGGCTTCTACCTGTTGTTTTATGCCAGCCATCGGTACTAACCAAGGCTCAGGTGTTAATGCAACACCGCTGTATTGATAGTCGGTGCCATTATCACCCATCCATACCTGTAATCGAGGTATCAACCGCTGCTGGCCAGCGATGTTTATGGTGTCTTGCCGCCATGGCATATTTGCTTGTAGGCAAGAAAACCAGTGATCTGCCTGTGCAGTAAACTGACTGGGGTAATAATGTAACTGGTCGGATTCTGTGTAATCAGAGAGGCCTTCTAGCGCAATAACATCGCATCTGGCGTGCTCATTATTTGCCACCAATACCGATTGCTGCACGTCACCTGCTTCTGCGGCCTCTACCTCTGTGCCCAGATTCGCATCGTTGCCGACACTACCAAATAAATCGGTTTGGGCCGGTGGTGTTGACGCGTTTTTTGTAGGCCGTTTTTGCATAGGTCAATTTATTCGGTTTTGAGTTTTCCGACACACACACCAACACAAAAAAATACGCCTTCACCCTACAAATATAGGGGTTATCGACAACCAAAGCATCAAACCAAAACATCAGTATTCACGAATACAGGTTCTGGCTCAAGCAAAACATCGAAGTCTTGCTGCACAGCTACGATTATTCGTTTTACCAGTTGCAGGATGTCGTCACAGGTTGCACCATCATGGTTCACAAGTACCAGTGCCTGCTTCTCATACATACCGACGGGCCCATATCTTTTACCCTTAAAACCGACCTTTTCGATCAACCATCCTGCGGCCAGTTTTACTCTACCGTCTGGCTGCGGGTACGCAGGTAAATCAACAAATCGTTGCCGTAACTCTGCAAATTTTTCATTGCTCACCATCGGATTTTTGAAGAAGCTACCCGTGTTGGCGATCCTAGCTGGGTCCGGCAGTTTTGACTGGCGAATAGCAATCACGGCATCGCGAATAGCAGCAGGCGTTGGTGTTTTACCGGTAAATTGGCTCGCCAGCGGGCCGTAGCTGATATTTACTGCCGGGGTTTTACTGAAGCGAAATGCCACATGCGTAATCAAATATTTACCGGCTTCGCGGCTTTTGAAGATGCTATCACGGTAAGCAAATTCGCAAGCTTGCGCCGCTAAATTGACTGACTCACGAGTATGCAAGTTGATTACGTCAACGCTATCAATGCAGTCGGCCACTTCTTGCCCGTATGCACCAATATTTTGCACCGGCGCGGCACCAACCGTGCCAGGAATAATGGCGAGATTTTCGAGGCCGTACCAACCGTTTTTCAGACAGGTTTGTAAAAAATTATCCCAGTGCATGCCTGCAGCAACACGCACGGTGATGCTATTTGCATCCTCCGCAAGGGTATCTATGCCCTGCTCTGCCATATGTAGCACTAGGCCGCGGTAGTCACCGGTAAAAATGATATTCGACCCGCCGCCCAAGATAAACAACGGCAACTGGTGTTCGTGTGCATAACCTAGGGCACGTTGAATATCAGTCGCATTGGTCGCTTTGGCGTAGAATCGTGCGCTGACTTTCAGCGCCATGGTGTTCAGATGTGTTAGATCGACGCCTGTTTGTATCAACTCAGGCGCTTGTGTCGGGTCAGGCATTGACGGGGGTGAGTTCCTTCAGCAGTGATTCGCAGGCAGATTCAATCAGGCTAAATACGCGTTCAAAACCTTCGCCGTTGCCGTAATACGGATCTGGCACTTCGAGGATATTGTCGTCTTCGAGGTAATCGAGCAGCAGCTGAATGCGACCTGGGTAGTTATCCGGGGCATTTTTAATGATGTCTGCAAGGTTACGGGTATCCATCGCCAAGATGTAGTCGTAGTCGTCGAAGTCGGCAGCGCATAATTTGCGAGCACGCAGAGCGGAGAGATCGTAACCTCGGCCGGCGGCGGCTGCGATGGTGCGATCATCTGGTGGGTTGCCAATATGCCAAGCGCCGGTACCACAAGAATCAACACCGATGTGGTTTTGCAAACCTGCTTCGGCAATCATTTTTTCAAAAATACCGTGGGCCGTCGGCGAGCGACAGATATTACCCAAGCACACAAATAAGACTTTTGTCATACCAGACCTTTTTGCAGTTTCATCATCCATAATCGAAACACCCAAGAGAAAACACTATAAGCGGTTACTTCTGCTGTGTTAAATAGTTTCTCACAGCGTCAAGATCTTCTTGTGTATCAACACCCGCTGGAATCTTTTGGCACGCTGCCTCGGCAAATATACTCACGCCGTTTTCCATCACGCGTAATTGTTCGAGTTTCTCAATGGACTCCAATGTTCCTAGCGGCCAATCAACAAACCGGTTTAGCAAAGCTGCCCGATAGGCATAAATGCCAATATGACGTTTAAACTCAACGCCAACGGGCAATTCTTCGCGATTCTCAGCAAACGCATCACGTACCCAAGGAATCGGTGCACGGCTGAAGTACAGCGCTTGCTGACTGTTGTCTGTGACTAGTTTTACCACATTTGGGTCAAAAACATGTGAAACCGCTTCGATGGTTTCGCACAGGGTTGCCATCTGGCGCGTTTCATCACTGAGTAACGCGGCCACCTGATTAATGACGGCTGGGGGAATCAACGGCTCATCACCCTGGACGTTAACGATGACCTGGTCTTCGTCATAACCCATATTTTGGGCGACTTCTTGCAGGCGATCAGTGCCGGATTCATGATCTTCTCTTGTCATGCATACACGTGCGCCAAATGCGTTGGCGGCGGCTTCAATACGGCTGTCGTCGGTGGCAATAATGACGTCTGTGGCGTTACTTAAACAGGCCTGTTCCCACACGTGTTGAATCATCGGCTTGCCGCAGATATCGGCCAATGGTTTGGCCGGCAAACGTGATGATGCATAGCGCGATGGAATAACGACAACAAAATCCATAATGATGGTTACCTGTGTATTTGCTTGTGGTTTTCGACGTGGCGATAAGCGCTAGGGCTGCAGTACTGCGCAGGTCTAGCCAATCAAGCTGTTAAGAGTATCTGAACATGGGCTTCGAGTCGCTGCCAGAAATCGTCACTGAGTTCGGCATTAACTGGCAGATACCAATGATGATCTAATTCACTGAACTCAGCGCATTTTACTGCATCTTTTTCAGTCATTAAAACGGGGCGTTTAGTATTTAGAAAAAGATCGTCGAGTTGATAGTGATAATGATCAGGAAACGGGTGCGGCTCAACGTCAAAGCCGGCGGTTTGTAGGGTGTTGAAAAAACGTTGCGGGTTACCGATAGCTGCAATAGCATCTACGGTTTGTGCCATGGGCGCCGGTGCCTTTGGCGTTGTGCCGATGGGAATCAGTGCACCCGGAGCAAGGTTGAGTTCGTGACCATTAGCAGTAGCGATATGGTGCTGGTTTTCACCGTTAATAATCACGTAATCAACATCATCAAGGCGTTTCGGCGACTCACGCAGCGGGCCTGCGGGCAAACATCGGCCGTTCCCTAATCCACGTTCACCGTCTACTACAGCAATTTCGATGTCTCGCGGCAAGCGGTAATGCTGAAGGCCATCATCACTGATGATGATCTGCACTTTATGTTGATCAATCAAGGTTTGGGCAGCATTCACACGGTCGGGGTCTATCACAACCGGGCAGCCACAGCGCCGGAAGATCATCAGAGGCTCATCACCGGATTGCTCTGCGGTAGATGTTGCCGTCAATGTATAAGGGTATTCTGCCTTGCCACCGTAACCACGACTGATGACGCCAACACGAATACCCTGCTCTTGTAATCGGCTCACCAACGCAATGGTGAAAGGTGTTTTACCGGTGCCGCCAACACTGATGTTACCTACCACGATAACGGGAACCGACAAGCGTGTTTGTTTGGCTTCGAGTTTGCGGCGGCGATTAGCCGCTATTCGGCCAAATAATTGGCTCAAGGGCAGTAATATCGGATGCAGCAAAGGCGCCCAGAGTGGACGCCCATACCAGAGCTTCTCAACCCAGGTTTGCATGTGTATTAAACCGCGCCGTCACTGGAGGCGTGAAGCGCTGCATAGCGACCGTGCTCTGCCAGCAAGCTCTTATGATCACCAGATTCGACAATCTGACCGCCATCGATGACCAAAATTTTGTCGGCCTTTTCGATGGTTGTGAGGCGATGGGCAATCACGATAGTTGTTCGGTCGGTCATCACGTCATCGAGGGCTTGCTGAATCAATCGCTCGGATTCGTTGTCCAGTGCGGAGGTTGCCTCATCGAGAATCAGAATCGGTGCGTCTTTCAAAATGGCACGCGCAATCGCTATACGTTGGCGTTGGCCGCCGGAGAGCAACACACCATTGTCGCCGATGCGGGTATCATATCCTTTGGGTAATTTTTCGATAAATTCGTGGGCGTTGGCCAAACGTGCGGCTTGCTCAATCTCTTCACGGGATTTCTCAGCTAATTCGCCATAGGCAATGTTACCGAGAATGGAGTCGTTAAAGAGCACGACGTTCTGGCTTACCAATGCGATTTGTTCACGCAGGCTGTGCAGAGTAACAGAATCAGTGCCAATTTCATCGAGCAGAATGCGCCCTTCAGACGGGTTATAAAACCGCGGCAACAAGCCTGCTAGTGTCGATTTACCGCCGCCAGAGCCGCCAACCAGTGCCAGCATTTGCCCGGCCTTCACCTCGAATGAAATGTCTTTCAGAGCATCGGTATCTGTACCTGGGTATTGGAATCTCACCTGATCAAACCGAATATCCCCACGAACACGCGGCATCACGTTGGTGCCGGTTTCTTCTTCGGGTTCTTCATCTAGCTGTGCAAAGATATCTTGAGCGGCAGCCAGAGCTTTTTGAATCACACCGATAACCGATGTTAACTGGCGTAACGGCTTACCCAACACGCCGGCTGCGACCAGATAAGCAACAAACAACCCAGGAGACATCGACAAAATAATATCGGAATTCAGCCCCATCCAAACCAACATGGAGATGGCTAGCGTCAGCAATACTTGAACTACCGGCGAAAAGGCTGCATCTGTGACGGCCATTTTCAAGCTTTGCTTAAGCTGATAACCGCTAACATTATTAAAACGCTGTATTTCAGTGCGTTGAGCACCGTACACACGCATATCTTGAGTGCTGCCTACGGCTTCGTTGATCACATGGTTCACATCGCCCATCGAGCGCTGCAAACGTGTAGCGATTCGGCGAAAACGTTTACTCACAACACTCACGACAACCGCAATGAGCGGAGCAACGATAATAAAGGTCGCCGTCAGTTTGTAGTTAATATAAATGAGGTAACCGAATAGAAAAATCACCGTCAGACCATCGCGGAATATTACCGTTACGGCATTAGTTACCGCACCGGTCACTTGGTTAACGTTGTAGGTGATACGGCTCACCAACTGCCCAGACGTATGTGATGTGATGTAAGACATCGGCAGCTTAACCATTTGCTCAAACAGCAAGGTACGTAATTCGAAAACGACCTTGTTGCCGACGTACTTCATAAAGAAGTTACCCACAAACGCACCAAACGCACGAAATACGGCAATGATAATCACCATAATTGGAAAGACCGTACGAGCAACGCCTTCTTTATCACCCAAATCGAGGTAATTTTTCAGCAAGTTGGTGATGATGCCGGTCTTTTTCTCGTAATTGACGGTTCCACCAAGGGAGTCAATCAGATATTGCATGATGTCGACGGCCATGACGTCCATACCCGCATAAAATACAAAGCCGAACAAGCTGGCCGCAAAGGCCCACTTGAGTGGCAAAATATGGGTAATAAGACGCTTATACATCTGCCAGTCGGAACTGGCAGGTTTCGGAGATTTGTCCGTCAAAGCTGCTACTCGTTAGGTTCTATTGAAGTAATGCTTAGATTAGTGAAGCCTAATTGGCCAGCCGCGTCCATGACTTTTACCACGGACTGATGCGGAGACTGGGCATCAGCAGTGATAACCAGCGGCTTTTTGAGATCACCCTGGGCCAGTTTGCTAATGGCAGACTTTAGGGTATCAAAGCGGTTATTGAGAAGCTCGTGACCATTGATAACGTACCCACCGGCCTGATTGATAACTACCTCAATCATTTGTGGTTTATCCATCTTCAGTTGACCTGTGGCTTCGGGCAAATCCACTGCCAACTCGGTTTTATCCGTGAAGGTGGTCGATACCATGAAGAAGATCAGCAGAAGAAATACGACATCAATCAAGGGGGTTAGATTGACGTCACTATTATCGCGGTTTTGTCGCTTGAATTGCATAACAAACCTTTATCAGTGTTCTTTGATATCAACCTGACGGTTGGAATGCAGGGCATCAACCAACTTCAGGCTTTGCTGCTCAAGCTGAATAACAATGCTATCAATACGGCGCTGAAAGTAACGATGCAAAATCAACGCAGGAATCGCAACGGCCAAACCTGATGCTGTGGTAATCAGCGCTTCGGAGATACCGCCAGCTAGCACTTGCGCGTCACCGGTGCCTTTGATCATGATGTCGGAGAAGACTTTGATCATACCGATGGTGGTACCCAACAGACCTAGAAGCGGTGTAACCGCTGCAATGGTGCCCAATGGATTCAGGTAGCGTTCGAGATCATGAATGACGTGGCCTGCGGCCTCTTCGATGCTTTCTTTCATCACATCACGGTCGGTCGAATTAGTTAACCCGGCAGAAAGGATATAACCCAGCGGCGAAGAGTTCTTAACTTCACGCATGCGGTCTGCATCAAATTCGTCTTCTTTGAGCCACATCCATACCTGTGCAATCAGGTTTGATGGAGCGATTTTGGTTGGACTAAGACTCCAGAAGCGTTCAACGCTGATTGCGATCACAGCAATGGAACACAGAATGATTGGCACCATCAGCCAACCGCCGGCAACGATAAATTCGTACACAGTGACACCCTTATTATTCTGGAAAACACTAAGGGCGCCATAATAACGACACCTCAGAGCAAGCACAAGATTCCAAACGCTGTGGCCGGATTAAAACCGGGATATCTGTGATGAAACCAACTAATTCATTGAAAGATCGGCAAAAAACCGGCGAAAGGCTCAGGTTTTGTTATTTGATCACTGCCATGCCAAAAACGCCGACGATCAACTCTAGCGGCGCGCACCGATGGCTCCCCCTGTGCGCTGAAACTGACGGTAACGCGTCCAACATCCGCAGTATTAAGCCAGTGAATCTGCCTTTGGCTGTATCGCTCAATCACTTCTGTGTGCGGATGACGATAACGATTCAAAAATCCACTGGAGATAATCACATATTCTGGGTCGATAGCATCGAGAAAGGCTGCCGTAGATGAGGAGTTACTGCCGTGGTGAGGTGATATCATCATCCAACTGTTGAGTGCTTGTGGGGTTTTTAACAACGCGAGCTCTGCGTCACGCTCAATATCGCCGGGCAACATAATGCGATAATCCTTCCATACCAGCATCAATACACAGGATGCATCGTTTTCGCTTAACGCTCCATTGCTGTTAGCGACAGTATGAAAGCGGAACGTGGTATCACCCCATTGCCATTGAACACCTGAATCGCATGCTGAATTTGGAGGCAAGACAGTATTGCGAGGCACTGAAGTAGCAAGTGCGGGAATATCACTGGCATAAATGTGGCCGACCGGCAGACGATCAAGTATTGCCCCCAAACCACCGGCGTGATCATTATCGGCATGGCTAACTACTAGTGCATCCAGTGAATCAATACCCTGCTCATATAACACGGGCAAAACAATCATCTCGGCCATATTGCCGGTTTCCCACGCTGCGCCAGTATCGTAAAGGAGTGTTTTGTTGGCTACTTGAATCACAATGGCGAGCCCCTGCCCCACATCAAGAACATCGATAATGGGGGCATTCGATGCGACTTCGCTGTTCATGTCTTGATGATCTGTCTGTGCTTTGGCATCGAACCGAGACAGATATTCAAAACACACAACGAAAGGAATCAACGCCAACGCTAAACGCCGCTGGCGAACGATCGACGGCATTAACATCAGCAGCACTAAAAACAACAACAGCCACACCACATGCGGCGACACCGGCTGACGCCAAAAGCCGCCATCGCGCAGGTATGATTGCACGACGCTGAGCCCATCAAAAAATGTCTCGAGCAACACAGAGGTAATCATTAAGAGATATAAATCTGTGCCTACCAAGAGCCACAACATAAAGCCCAGCAAACACAGCGGCACGACAACTAAACTCAATAGCGGGATCGCAATCAGGTTTACTATCGGCGAGATCAGAGAGACACCCTGAAACCACTGTAATGCTAGCGGCAACAGCCCGACAAACAGGATCAATTGCAGTTGAATAAATCGCACTGCGCCATGAATCCAGCTTGGCTTGGTTTGTGCGTTTTCTAGTGAGGTTTCCGGTTGATCCTTTTGGCCCAATATTCCTACCCGTGACTGCAGCATAGAGGCTGACAAAATCAGCCAGAACACCGCAACAAACGATAATAAAAAACCGGTATTCAGCGGTGCCAACGGGTCGCTCAAAATCACCGCAACCATCGCCAACCAATACCGCCGCCATAGCCCCCAATTAAGCCCGAGCAAGCCGCTGAACATAAACACACAAAGCCCAACCAGCGCACGCTGTACCGGGATAGAAAATCCGGCTAATGCGGCATAACCCACAGCCGCTAACAGCGCAACAACACTCACCACCGGCCGCCAATCGCCTGGGAACAACCGCCCTGCGCCGATGCGTCGCAACCCCATGAGCGCGCCAAAAACAACTGCAGCTGCCAGACTAATATGCAGGCCCGAAATCACAAACAGATGCATAGTGCCGGTAACCTGCAGCTGCTGGCGCTGGGCAGCGGATAAATAGGCACGTTCGCCGATGGTAATCGCCAACAGCCAACCCGCCGCTTTCGGGTATTTATCGCGTATGAAGGCAATAAAACCCTGCCGCCATTGATTCAGACAGAACCCTTTTGCAGCTTCGATTGATAACACAGATTTCGAGTAACCTCGGGCCTTAATGCCCTGATGCAGCAGCCAAGCTTCGTAATCAAAACCGGAGCTATTGGCTAGCCCGCGAGGTGCCTTAAGACGAATATGCGCCTCGAACGTGTCACACGGCTGTATCGCTGGCGGTAATGGATCACTACCTGAGGTAGGCGATGCATGGTAGATGTTGAGCTGAACACTCTGACCGACCGCATTTGGCCAGCCTTTATTGGTGGGTATCGAATCGACTTGCAGAATCTTGGCGGTGACTTGTTGATAACGGCCTTTATCACGCACAAGACTCTCAACCTGCAAACGCGCTGTGAAATCGACTTTACCCGCCGCAGCGGGCAATCGGGTATTAAGAGCATCGTGAGCGTGCCATTGCCCCCAACTAACTGCCAAACACGCACCCACAACAACATATATTGCCTGGCGCATCAGGTACGTATGAACCCACCTGATGCTACAAATAAGCAGCACAGCGGCAACAAGGGTAAGCACAATTAGCACCGGCCGCTCGAACAGTGACGATTGCCAGCGAAGCACTACACTAAAAAGACTGAAAGCAACTAAAAAACACATGGCATCCGTGCCGGGTCTTAGGATTTTCTGCCATTACACTACCAGACACCAAGGCCTGGCACGAATGCCAAAGGCAATTAGCTGTCAATAATGAATATTTAACACGCATTTTTGCAGGGATTAACGTATTATCTGCGCCGAATTTTTGGCCCCGGACCGACCATTGACGCCGGACTACGGAATACAAGCAAGATAAGACCGCCATGCCGAAAAAGACTCTGAAAAAGTTGATGCCAAGACAAGACCAGGTGCTCGAGAATAAATCGATGCGCTTACTCAGTCGCTGGTTGCACAAAGCGGATGTATGGCACTTCAACCGCCGCTATGTCTCACGTGCAGCGTTGATTGGTTTGTTTTGTGCTTTTATCCCTCTGCCGATGCAGATGGTGATCGCGGGCATCGCCTGTATTTTTGTGCGCGCCAATCTGCCGCTATCGATTGTGTTTGTGTGGATTACCAACCCACTGACTATCGCCCCCATCTTTTATGCCTGTTACCGCCTGGGCGCCTTTATTCTGGATATTCAAGCGGTCGACTATTCATCGCAAATAAACTGGGAATGGTTTCAGGCGCAGTTCCATCAGATCGTTGAACCGCTATTTCTGGGCAGTTTTATTGTCGGCACCTTTGCCAGTGCCTTGGGGTATACGGTGATTGACCTGTTATGGCGTCGCCACACGGTTAAGAGATGGCACAATCGCAAGAAGCGCTCGGCTAAAACATCAAAATAGGCTGACAACCCCTTAATGGCTTCAGGCTGTTTCACTCAGCTTTGGCTAAAACGTTGCTAGTTACGTTTGATCAAGCCGTTCCGCTCGCAAACATGCGCCTTTCAAGTACCTCAAAACCACAAACCATCATCTAACCGCTAACGCTACTCGTACCGGAGCACGGTTGCTGGATGCAGGCGAATGGCCTGCCAAGCTGGCAAAACACTGGCCACCAAGCTCAAGCCGAGAGCAACGACACAAATGGTTATCACGTCAGAAAGATGAATCGCGCTGGGTAAGTGATCAACCGGGTATACTCGGGTATCCAAAAACTGAATGCCCGTCAGGCTCTCAAGCAATACAACCCCATCACTAACCAACAAACTGCTGAGCACACCAAACAACACCCCTAAGGCAACACCGGTAATACCGATAACCACGCCTTGAACCACAAAGATATTGAGAATTTGGCGATTGTTGCAGCCGAGCGTTCGTAAAATTGCGATATCTGAGGCTTTGTCATTCACTGCCAATACCAGCGTTGAAACCACATTAAACGCCGCTACCGCGACGATAATAAACACCATCAGCAAAACCAACTTTCGCGACATCTGTACTGCTTGGTACAAGTTGCCGTGGGTTCTCGTCCAATCGCTCACGTAATACAAACTGGTCATTTCACTGACTTGATTGGCAATGTTGCGAGCATCGAAAAGGTCGGTCATATAAAGGCGGATGCCGTCAACACTTTCAGCGGGCTGACCGCGAAACGCAGCAATCGAACGCCGGTGCATCAACACCAGTTTTTCATCCAGCTCAGTACCGGAATTCACCAGCGCAGTGACGGTAAAGGTATCGGTTTTCGGCAGCGCACCTCGTGTTTGCGGTGGTAAAACCAGATTTACAGAATCACCAATACCGACACCGAGTGCGACCGCTAAACGAGCGCCTAGCACCAGGGTTTTGGCTTGAGATAGGGTTTTTAGTGCATCACCACCAAGGGTTTGATAAAGCACTGAGTGCTTGGGCTCGAGCTCATCATCAACACCATAGACAATGGCAGATTTCACCTTGCCACCCGACATCAACAAGCCTTGCATGATACTGAACGGCACAGCTTCTTCGACACCTTCGTGGGCTTGAGCGATTTGCACCTTATCTTGCCAGTCGGTTATCGGTTTGTAGCCTTGCACGGTCGCATGAGGAACAATTGCCAAAATTCGCTCGCGCAACTCACGATCGAAGCCGTTCATTACTGACGTAACTGTGATCAATACGGCGACTGCAAGTACCATCCCAGCGGTAGAAACACGCGAAATAAAGGCCACGAGATGGCTTTGCCTGCGCGACAAGGTATACCGTAAACCGATAAAAAGACTCAGGGAGTTCACTAGCTGGCAACCCCGGCAGAGCGATCAGGTGTTATCTCCTGCAACTGACCTTCGTGCAATTGCAAGATGCGCTTCTGCTGACGGGCAATTGTTTTATCATGGGTAACCACAATAAAACTGGTGCCTAAATCCTGATTTAACGAAATCAGCAGTTGCTGAATGGTATCAGCCGTGGCTTCGTCAAGGTTTCCCGTGGGTTCGTCCATCAAGACACAACTTGGTGTACCAACCAATGCCCGCGCGATAGCAACCCGTTGGCGCTCGCCACCAGATAACTCTGAAGGGCGATGATTTGCGCGCGCACCCAAGCCAACACGCTCGAGTATTTGGCGTGCCGTTGAATAAGCAGCCTTGCGCTTTTCGCCGCGAATCAATAACGGCATCGCAGCATTTTCAAGAGCACTGAATTCAGTCAGCAAATGGTGGAATTGATAGACAAAACCCACCTCCCTGTTACGCAATTCGGCGAGTTTATCTTTACTGATCTTTGCCAAGTCTTTATTCAATACGCTAACGCTGCCTGCATCGCAAAAATCCAGCCCGCCCAATAAATTCAGCAGGGTCGATTTACCAGCACCGGAGGCACCCACAATGGCAACAGAGTCGCCTTGTTCAACCACAAAACTGATGTCTTTGAGCACATGCAAGGTTTCATTGCCCTGGCGGTAATGCTTGGAGACGTTTTGACATTCAATGACGGCCTGACTCATGAAAGCATTCCTATTGATACTGTAGGGCTTCAACCGGCTTAATACGCGTCGCACGCCAGGCCGGGTATAAAACGAATAAGAAACTCAATACAAAGCTGAGTGTGATGACATATACGAGATCACTAATCATCAGTCGCGACGGCAATCCAGAAATATAAAAAACGTTAGGGTCAAAAATATAGAACCCGAAGGTTTGTTCGATTACACCGACAATCTCGGGCAAGTTTAGCGAGATCACAACGCCAGCAATACCGCCCATCAATAGGCTAACAAACATCAGGCTAAGCCCTTGAGTCAAGAATATTCCCATCACGGTAGCAGGCCTCATGCCCATCATACGCATCACAGCAATTTCGTTGCGCTTCTGTGCAACCATCATACTCATCAAAGAAATCAGATTAAATGCAGCCACCCCAATGACGATGCTGAGCATGAAGGTCACCATCAGCTTCTCCATCTTAATCGCTTTAAACAGCGCTGAGCGTTGTTGCGTCCAGGGAATGAACTGCCAGGCTCCCGGCTCTTTTACAAGTAACGGGTCGACTAGGGTTTCTTCAATACCTGATACGCTGAGGGCATCGGGGGTGATCAAACGCAACGCATGCACTTGATCCGATGTTAACCCAAATAGCTTACGGGCATCTCTGACATTGATATAGGCTTGTGTTGAATCGACATCAGCGCCCACTTCAAAGACCCCTATCAATGAAAAACGCTTTACGCGAGGCTTCAAGCCCAATGGCGTTACTGTTACCTTGGGCAGCACCACAGTGACTTTATCGCCAATACTGAGCCCTAAACTGCGTGCTAGCCCTACGCCAAGCACGATGCCATAGCGCGTGGTCGCCAGTTCATCGAGGTGACCGGCAACCATGGCCTGATCGAGCCGCGCGATATCGAGCTCATGCTCTAAATCAATACCATTAATTTGGGCCGCTCTGAGGCGCGCGTCATGGGATAACATGGCATCACCACCAACCCAAGGGGCGACGGCAATAACATCTGGATTTTGCTTTAGGATTTCAACAGAGTGGGCCCAATCGGCAATCGGCTGATGATCAACGCGCTCGACATTACCGTGAGCCATCAGACTCAGCATACGACCACGCAATTCAGCCTGAAAACCATTCATAACTGACAACACAACAATCAAGGCCGCAACACCCAACATCATGCCAACCAGTGATACCCAGGAGAGCAAAGACAGAAAGCGTTGCTTGTTAGACGATCGGTTGTAGCGTAAACCAATCCAGAGCGACAGGGCAGGCTTTAACACAGGGACGATGAAAACTCCGTTTTCAGGGTTATCTTGATAGTGTTTGCCCGACGATTAGATGATCATCGAGCTTAATTAATTGTTCTTACAATAGCAGGATTGTTAGAAGCATTGTGTATCGAACGTGGTTTCTGCCGTTTAAATACCGTAAAACACACGTTCGGGGCTAAAAACTATTTCTTTCGTGTCGCGGTGGCATCGTAGGCAAGATCAGTCGCAGCGGCTTTTTCTTGCTCGGTTTCGCATTTGTTTGGGTCACCACCGCAAATTTCGCAGTTTTCGTTACCCATCAATTTGGCTACACCACCACAAGAACCCCGTAGCGGTTTGTTTTGGAAGATATAGCCCAGCGACATGGCGATGAAAAACAACACGAACACACAAAATGTAACAATCACCATTTCCATAGAACTTACCTCTTTAATCTAAGAAACCGGGTATCAGCCAGTTTTCGATAGTGCTTCATCTCTTTTATCTCTGTGGCCATCTCAGTTACGCCAGCACGTCTAGCAGATTGAGTGATACCGAGGCACAGAGCCTCATCATTCGTTAGACATCACAGCCATCGATGAGTTCGATGGCGCGGGTGTCATTCTTTGATTAACAGATAATCCTTCATCGCTTCGGTGTATTTGGCATCTAATCCACCGTCCGTATGATAAATCATATAAATCGCCAAACCGACGTCTTTAGCTAACTGAAAGCCTGCATCTTCACCTAATACTAACAGTGCCGTTGCCCATGCATCCGCCTGAGCGACGTCATCAGCAATCACAGTTACCGATGTCAGCCCATGTGTAACGGGTCTGCCGGAAACCGGGTCAATAATGTGCGTGTAACGCTGCCCATCAACTTCGTAATAATTACGATAGTCACCGGATGTTGCTATTGAGGCTTCATGCAGGTTTAGGGTTGTCGGGTATTTCTCACGCACCTTATCGGGGGCTTCGATAGCTATACGCCAGTAATCTCCACGTGGACTGTTTCCACGAGTGCTTACCTCACCACCGATTTCGACCATAAAATTCGTAATGCCGAATTGGTTCAGCACTTCAGCAATTTCGTCAACTGCATAGCCTTTGGCAACTGCTGAAAAGTCCAAATGTACCGGTGTTCTTTTCGTAAGTACGTTGCCATCAAGCATAATGTCAGCAAACCCCATCTCAGCGCGTGCCTTGGCGATATCGGCGTCTGATGGAATTTTTGCAGTGTCTTGCATCCGGTATTCTGGACCAAATCCCCATAAATCAACTAATGCACCAACACTCGGGTTGAAAGCCCCATTGGACATATCATAGATTTTTCTGGAGACCTGAAACACGTCCACAAAATCGTCATCGATCGGGAGAGATTGCCCGACCGGCAACCTATTGAATTCACTGATCTTCGAGGTATCGATATAGGTCGACATACTTTGGTTGATCTCACGTAACCGTCGATCAATCGCAGCCTGAATCTGCACTTGCGAAGCGCCTTTCAGCAGTTCAGCCGTGACATGGTAGGTTGTACCCATCGTCGCGCCAGAAATGTTGACGTACTTATTCGAAGATCCGCAACCCAATAAAAACAAAAGCGAGACCTGAATAATCAGGCTCGCTTTCAAGAGTTGCTTGAAGGATCTTACATTAGCCGCCGAAATCATCGAGCAGTATGTTTTCATCTTCAACTCCAAGGTCCTTGAGCATAGCAATTACCGACTGGTTCATGATCGGAGGTCCACACATGTAGAACTCACAATCTTCCGGTGCCGGATGATCCTTTAAGTATTGCTCAAAAACGACATTATGGATAAATCCAGTTAAGCCGTCCCAATTATCTTCTGGCATTGGGTCAGATAAAGCAGTGTGCCATTCGAAGTTTTCGAACTCAGCAGCCAAGCCATCGTAATCTTCAACATAGAACATTTCGCGTTTGGAACGTGCACCGTACCAGAACGAAATCTTACGATCCGATTTAAGACGCTTCAGCTGATCGAAAATGTGCGAACGCATCGGAGCCATACCTGCACCACCACCGATGAATACCATTTCAGCACCGGTTTCTTTCGCAAAGAACTCACCATAAGGGCCAGAAACTGTCATCTTATCGCCTGGCTTCAGGTTAAAGACGTACGAAGACATCTTGCCTGGAGGAATACCTTCACTGCCTGGAGGTGGTGAAGCGATACGGATATTGAATTTCAGAACACCTTTTTCTTCCGGGTAGTTTGCCATGGAGTAGGCACGAATGGTTTCTTCATCAACTTTAGAGATGTTGTTGAATACGCCAAAACGGTCCCAGTCACCACGGTATTCTTCCGGAATATCGAAGTCTTTATAATCTGCTGTGTACGGAGGCGCTTCTAGCTGAACGTAACCACCGGCACGGAAGTTAACGTCTTCGCCTTCTGGCAGCTTCAAAGTCAGCTCTTTGATGAAGGTTGCAACGTTGTCGTTAGCAACAACTTCACAATCCCACTTTTTAACACCAAAGAATTCAGGTTCAACTTCGATTTTCATGTCTTGCTTTACAGCAACCTGACATGCCAAACGGAAGTGTTCACGAATCTGACCTTTAGTGAAGTGGCCTTCTTCGGTCGGCAAAATGCCGCCGCCACCTTCACTAACCTGACACTTACACTGTGCACAAGTACCACCGCCACCACAGGCAGAAGACAAAAAGATGCCTTGCTCAGCCAAGGTTTGCAGCAACTTACCGCCAGCAGGAACAGAAATTGATTTTTCAGGGTCATCATTGATTTCAATGGTGACATTACCCGAGCTCACTAGGCGTGAGCGGGCCATCAGGATTAAAACAACAAGCGCCATTACCACTACGGTAAACATCACGACGCCGCTGATGATTGTACTAAAGTCCATAAATTCAGCCTTTTGCTTTGTCTGCGTCGATTAAATTGACATACCGCCGAAAGACATAAAGCCCAGCGACATCAATCCAACAGTGATGAAAGTGATACCCAGGCCTTCAAGACCTTTTGGTACATCACTGTACTTGAGTTTTTCACGGATACCGGCCAATGCGGTGATCGCCAGCGCCCAACCAACACCTGCGCCCAAGCCATATACAACCGACTCAGCGAAGTTATAGTCACGCTCAACCATGAACAAAGAAGCACCCAAAATCGCACAGTTAACTGTGATCAACGGCAGGAAAACGCCCAGCGCGTTGTACAGAGCAGGTACGAACTTATCAAGGAACATCTCAAGAATCTGAACCAAAGCGGCGATAACGCCGATGTAGGACAAAAAGCCCAGGAAGTTCAGGTTTACGTCTGGCAAGCCAGCCCAAGCCAATGCGCCATCTTTCAGCAAGTACTGAAAGATCAGGTTGTTAACAGGCACAGTTACCACTTGCACGATAACAACAGCGATACCCAAACCAATGGCGGTTTCAATCTTCTTCGATACGGCGATGAAGGTACACATCCCCAGGAAGAAGGCCAGCGCCATGTTCTCAATGAACACCGCACGAATGAATAAACTAATCAGATCTTCCATTAGTGAGCCTCCAACGCTTTAGACTGTGGTGCCATTTTAAAGTCAGCAACTTCTTGCTGCTCTTTCTTGAAGGTACGCAGCAACCAAATGAAACCACCGATGATGAAAAACGCACTTGGTGGCAACAACAGCAAGCCGTTTGCCTGATACCAGCCGCCGTTCTCGATCAGAGGTAAAATACTGATACCCATCAAGCTACCACTACCCAGCAGTTCACGAATTACCGCAACGAAAACCAATACAACCGAATAACCTAAGCCGTTACCGATACCATCCATGAAGCTGGCAACCGGCGGGTTAGACATAGCGTAGGCTTCTGCACGTCCCATAACGATACAGTTGGTGATAATCAATCCAACAAACACCGACAAGGCTTTAGAAACGCCGTAAGCATAGGCCTGCAACACTTGGTCAACCACGATAACGAGCGAGGCAATAATGGTCATCTGTACGATGATACGGATGCTGCTCGGGATAAAGTTACGTACTAACGAGATAAAGAAGCTCGAAAATGCAGTAACCAACGTCAGTGCAACAGACATAACTAGAGCAGTCTGCAGGCTGGTTGTAACTGCCAGCGCAGAACAGATACCCAGAATTTGCAAGGCTATTGGATTTTGCGACAGAATCGGTTCTACCAATACGTCTTTAGTGCTTTGCTTCGCCATGGATTATGCCTCCCCTTTCTTCAGGTTTTTGAGGAATGATTCGAAACCACGATCACCCAGCCAGAACTGAACCAGATTGTTAACACCGCGGGTAGTCAGCGTTGCGCCACTCAGTCCGTCGATTTGCTCGTCGTTCTGTGCTTTGCCTTTAACTACTTCGACTCCAACTTTGCCGTCAGCTGCGTAGGCTTTTTTGCCAGGCCACTGCGCTTTCCACTTCGGGTTTTCAACTTCGCCGCCCAGTCCGGGAGTTTCTTTTTGCGAGTAGAAAGTTAAACCTTTGATGGTGTCAGCATCGCTACCCAGTGCGATAAAACCGTAAAGGATACCCCACAGGCCATAGCCGTTGATTGGCAGGATCACCTGCTCCAACTTGCCGTTCTTCTCTAGAACATACACCTTGGCGAATTTCGCCTGGCGCTGGATTTTAGCAGGGTCGTTACCGGCCAAAGAAATCGATTGCGCAGGAATTTTGGCTGCTGCGTACTGGTCGTAGCTGTTTACATCAGTAATGCCCGCTTCGCTCAACTGCTGCTCAGTCGCGTACTTACCTGTCGCAAGATCAACCAGTTTCACTTGGAAACTCTCAAACGTGCTCGTCACCTCAGATGCACTCATGCTCGGCTGATAAAGGCCTGCTGCTTCGAGTACGTTTTTATTGCGATCCAGTACTTTGTTTTTGTCTTGAATCGGCTTCAAACCAACGGCAACGCCGGCAACCAGAATCGAACAAACCAAACACAGAACGAACGCAACGGTTAACGTTCTTACGGATTCTTTATTAAGCATTACGTGCAACCCTCCGCTTAACATTCGCCGTAACCACGAAGTGGTCAATCAGTGGCGCAAACAAGTTAGCAAACAAGATTGCCAACATCATACCTTCTGGGAATGCTGGGTTAACGACACGGATCAAGACAACCATGATGCCGATCAGTGCGCCGAAGAACCACTTGCCCTTATCTGTCATAGACGCTGATACAGGATCAGTTGCCATAAAGACAGTACCAAAGGCAAAGCCACCCAAAACATAGTGCCACCAAAATGGCATGTTCATCATTGGATTGGTTTCAGAACCGATAGAGTTAAACAACAATGCGGTTGCCGCAGTGCCCAGCAATACACCAGCCATAATGCGCCATGAAGCGATGCGGGTCCAAAGCAAGATCACAGCACCGATAAGAATCATCAATGTTGATGTTTCACCGATAGAACCTTGAATTTGACCAAAGAAAGCGCCCAACCAAGTGATGTTGTGCTGAGTAATTTCAGGAATGCCACCTTGAGCAGCCAAGCTCAATGGCGTCGCACCGGTAAAGCCGTCAACAGCCGTCCAAACAGTGTCACCTGAGATTTGAGCCGGGTATGCAAAGAACAGGAATGCACGACCAGTAAGTGCTGGGTTCAAGAAGTTTTTACCGGTTCCACCGAAAACTTCTTTACCAACAACAACGCCGAAGCTAATACCCAAAGCCGCTTGCCATAAAGGCAGATCCGGCGGACAAATAAGTGCAAACAGCACAGAGGTTACGAAGAAACCTTCGTTAACTTCGTGGCCGCGAATAGCAGCAAACAAAACTTCCCAGAAGCCACCAACGATAAATACCGTCAAATAGATGGGCAAGAAGTAAACGGCGCCGTGCCAGAAGTTATCCCAGACGCTGGTTGGGTCGTATCCAGCCAGTAATCCGATTAAGGTGCCGTGCCAATCAGCTACAGAGGTTACGCCCATTGCAGCCATGGCTGTATTTGCGTTGAAACCTAAGTTATACATGCCGTAAAACATGGCTGGGAATGTTGCGAACCAAACAGTGATCATGATGCGCTTGAGGTCAACACCATCACGCACGTGAGCACCGGTATGCGTTACGCTACCTGGCTGGTAAAAAATTGTGTCTACAGCTTCGTAGAGAGCGTAGAGCTTTTCGTACTTACCGCCTTTAGAAAAATGCGGTTCGAGGTTATCAAGTAAACTTCTTAACATGATTAACCCTCCTTCTCTATGGTCGTCAGGTTGTCACGCAGGATCGGGCCGTATTCATATTTACCCGGGCAAACATAGGTACACAGAGCCAGATCTTCTTCGTCCAGTTCCAAGGCACCCAGCTTAATGGCTGTATCCATATCACCGACGATCAACGAACGCAGCAATTGCGTTGGCAGGATGTCAAGAGGCATGATTTTTTCGTAGTTGCCAACAGGCACCATGGCACGCGGAGAACCATTCGTATTCGTGTTAAAGGCGAACTTTTTGCCTGGCATTAGCTTCGACAGATAAATCCCCATCACTGAGAAACGATCTGCACCCGGCGACAACCAACCCATAAACGGACGATCGTAGCCTTCAGCTAAAACGGTAACTTGAAGGTCGTAACGACCCAAGAAGTCAGCCGGCGCAACGGCAGCACGGCCACCCAATACAGAACCACTAATAACGCGATTTTCACCCGCTTTTAGTTTTCCGTTTATCATTTCGCCCAAATTGGCACCAACCTGCGTGCGAACCAAGGTAGGATTATTCACGGCAGGGCCAGCTAGCGAGATAACGCGATCCTGAACAAGCTTGCCTGTAGTGAACAATTTGCCGACAGCGATTACGTCTTGGTAGTTGATAGACCAAACAGTGCGTGTTTCGCTGGCAGCTTTCAAGAAGTGGATATGTGTGCCTGACAGGCCGGCAGGATGCGGACCAGAAAATGTCTCAGTCTGTACATTAGACGCTGAAATTTGTGGCATTTGCGTATCAGGTGCATGGCACAAGTACACTTGGCCAGCCAAACGGCTCAACGCATTAACGCCGTTGGCGAAAGCGTCTGCATCGGCATTGATAATAGCGCCCGGATCAGCCGCTAATGGATTGGTATCCATTGCATTGATGAATAGGGCCGCTGGCTCAGAATCAATCGCAGGAACGCGACTAAATGGACGTGTACGTAGAGCTGTCCACAATCCGGATTTCACCAGATTATCAACAACCTGGGTACGCTCCAAGCTTGCTAGCTTACCCGCATCGTATGCATCAAAGGCGACTTCTTCATTGCCCTCTACATCGATGACCAGTGACTGAAAAACACGCTTAGCACCGCGATTGATAGCACTGACCGTGCCCGCAGCTGGCGCGGTGAATACTACACCGGGTGTTTTTTTATCTTCAAATAAAACCTGACCCTTGGCCACTTTGTCACCGACGGCAACAGCCATGGTTGGTTTCATACCGACGTAATCAAAGCCTATTATTCCTACTTGACGTGGCGCTGGCGCGTCTGCAATAGACGTACCGGGCGCTCCCTCAATAGGAAGGTCTAGGCCTCTTTTGATTCTAATCATAGAGGAGCCCACCAATCTCAATTTTAAATTTTACGTTTTCAACATGAACCGGGTTCAAATTAGGCTCAAACTACCTTGGCAAGGCATTCGCGTATTCCGACCGCGTTAACGTTGGCGAATACGAAAACAAACACTGACAAGCTTTATGGTTATGCGCTTGTACGTGCGTTTGATCCAGTTGATGTTGAAAACGCAAAAATTCGCTAACGAGTCAGACTATAGCGCAGCTACAGCATCCGTCAGCGAATGATCACAGATAAAAGCAGTGACGAGCACCGCTTTTATTCTTGTTATTCTAACTGACGCTTATGCTTCTTTCGGGTAAACCGCGTACTTCACACCTGCCATTTGTTCAACGATACGATGAACCTGACAGGAGTATCCGAATTCGTTGTCGTACCAAAGGTATACAACGGCGTTTTTACCGTTAACGATGGTAGCCAGTGAGTCGTAGATACATGCACAGCGAGTACCAACGAAGTCAGTGGATACAGATTCAGGCGAGTTAGAGAAATCAATCTGCTTACGCAATGCTGAATGCAGCGAAATCTGACGCATGTATTCATTCAGCTCGTCTTTATCNGTTTCGTTTTCCAAAGTCAGGTTCAGAATCGCCATGGATACGTTTGGTGTCGGTACACGAATCGCATTTCCAGTCAGCTTGCCATCGAACTTCGGCAACACTTTTGATACAGCTTTAGCAGCACCTGTTTCAGTAATTACCATGTTCAGTGGCGCTGAACGACCACGACGATCAGCGTTATGATAATTGTCGATTAGGTTCTGGTCATTGGTATATGAGTGAACGGTTTCAACATGTCCCTGAACGATACCGAAGCGGTCATCGATCGCCTTCAACGGTGGAGAAATCGCGTTAGTCGTGCATGAAGCAGCTGAAATAATAGTATCGTCATCTAAGATATCGTCACTATTGATGCCGTAAACGATGTTCTTCATCTCGCCTTTGCCTGGTGCGGTCAATACAACCTTCTTAACACCTTTGGCTTGCAAGTGACGATTCAGCGCTTCTTTATCGCGGAATACACCGGTGTTATCGACAACAATCGCGTTGTTGATACCGTATTCGGTGTAATCGATGTCTTCAGGGGCGCTAGCGTAAATAACTTTAACTTCATTACCGTTACAGACCAGTGATTGATGCTCTTCATCAACACGAATAGTACCGCGGAACGTTCCGTGAACAGAATCACGACGCAGCAAGCTTGCACGTTTTTCAAGATCATTGGGTGCTTTACCCGGACGTACAACGATAGCTTTCAAACGTAGGTTTTCGCCGCCACCGGTTTTTTCGATCAACAAACGCGCCATCAATCGACCAATACGACCGAAGCCGAAAAGAACAACGTCTACTGGCTCGTGAGTGTCTTCTTCTGCACCGATTAGGTCAGCAACTTCAGACTTAACAAAATCTTCGATTGAAACACCTTCTTTCTTGCCGACTTCTTCGTAACGAACAGCAACACGACCAACGTCAATGTGTGCTGGACCAAGATCCAATGCAGACAGCGCCTTCAGTACCGGATATGTTTCAAATTCAGACAGTTCATTCTGCTCAACCTGACGCACGGTACGATGTGCCTTCATGATGTCGATAACAGATTCGTTGTGGAGTGAGTAACCGTAAATGTATGTCTTAACATTCTTCTCACGATAGAGTTTACCCACCAAAGGAATCATGCCTTCGGCTAAAGCTTCCCGCTCTTTCCAATCGACAAAATAGTCTTCTGGACGATCACGCATAATCTTAGTCACAGTTTCTCACCTTTAGGTCTGAATTAACAAAGCGCCGGACAGCTCTGACGACTGCTTTATAGCCCGCACAGCACGGTTTTTGGCGCGCGTATTATCAAGCGTGAAGGCTACAAGTGCAAGAATTTCAACGACAAATATTCATAAAAATGACATCTAAAATCAGGAAATACTGATTCAGATCAGGCTTTTTCGAGGGGCGGTTTTTGAAAGGGCCTAAGCGGCCCAATCGACACGGGAGGTTATCTGCGTAACGCAATCGACACAACTAACGTACAAACTTGACCGTTTGCGCTAAAGGGGCCCGACCAACGCGAGCATCATTAGCGGGGTCATTGACATCTTCATAGCCAAAAGAGATTCCAAAAAGTAGCTTTTGGTTTTCAGGCACATCAAGATGTTCACGTACTTTACCTGCATGAAAACTCAGCGCCGTTTGCGGACAACTGGCAACACCATGCGCCTGCATCGACAACATCAGGTTTTGGGCATACATACCAACATCGACCGCTTCGCGAACTTCAAAGCCCTCCTGCATGAACAAAAAAACAACATGAGGGGCACCAAAAAACTCAAAATTGCGCAGAAACGCAGCATTTCTCTTGTCTTTTTCTTCGCGCGCTATCCCCATCGCGCTATAGAGCTGCGCGGCCGCATCATATTGACGCTCTTTGTAAACGCCTTCATATTTGCCCAAATAGGGAAAGTCCATATCAAATTCACCACTGAGCACCGAGGTATACAAGGCATCACGAAGACGTACGCAAGCGTCGCCATTGGCAACATAGGCAAACCACGGTTGGGTATTGCAATTTGACGGTGCGGTTTGAGCCAATTCAAAAATCCCTTGCAATACATCCTCAGGGATTTCACGGTTTTCAAAAGCTCTTACTGAGCGCCGACTGCGCACAATCGATGAAAATACATCAAGTTCACTCATGGTCTTTATCCTGATCAATGTCTGTATTTGGCTCAAATCGCCTTAGCGCGCTAGAAAATCAAGTCAATACGCCTGAAGACTTCAGCGATGCAATGTCCGCTTCCGAAAGACCCAAGTCGGCCATAATTGAATCATTATCAGAGCCCGCTGGCACCGGCGCCCCCTGAATCTCCGACTGCGTGCGACTGAACTTTGGTGCAGGCGCGGATTGCATTACCCCACCCACTTCAACGAATGTGCCGCGCGCTTTGTTATGCGGATATTCAACTGCCTCATCCATATTCAAAACTGGTGCAAAACATGCATCGGAACCCTCAAAAATATCACACCACTCCTCACGGGTTTTCTGCTTAATACGCTCAGCAAACACGGGGCGTAAGTCTTCCCATTTTTGCTTATCAAACTGTGCAGGGTAGCTAATTTCGCCGACATCAATACCAAGTTTTTCAACCAATTCTTGATAAAAGTGCACTTCGATAGCCCCCAAAGCCACCCACTTACCATCAGCACATTCGTAGGTGTCGTAAAAATGCGCCCCACCGTCAAAAATGTTGTTTTGGCGCTCAAGATCCCACATATCCATTGCTCGATAACCCTGAATCATCGTCATCAGCGATGCAACGCCATCGGTGATCGCAGCATCCACAACCTGCCCTTTACCGGATGTTTTTGCTTCAAGCATCGCGGCCAACATACCCATTACCAAATAGGCACCACCACCACCAAAGTCACCCACCAAATTCAACGGTGCCACCGGGCCACCCTCTTTGCGGCCAATCGTATCCAATGCACCGGTAATCGCGACATAGTTAATATCATGGGCAGCTACCTGAGATAACGGCCCAGTTTGCCCCCACCCCGTCATGCGGCCATAAACGAGTTTCGAATTTCGAGCCAGACAGACATCTGGACCCAATCCAAGCTTCTCCATTACACCTGGGCGAAAACCTTCAAGCAATGCATCCGCGCTATCAATGAGCTGCAACGCCAATTCAATACCTTTCGGATCTTTCAAATTCAAGGCAATTGATTTGCGCCCGCGTAAAGTGGTTTCACACGGATTGGCGAACTCAGAGGAAGCTCGATCAAGGCGAATAACTTCAGCGCCCATATCCGATAGCAGCATGGCAGCGAAAGGTGATGGCCCAATGCCTCCCATCTCAATAATACGAAAACCTTTCAAAGGCCCCATGATTCAGCTCCAGAAATTGAAAAAGCGCACGATAACAATGCGGCACGAATAATAAAAGTGAACGCAGAGAGAAATATGCCTAAGAGGTTTACCCACTTGCGCTCAAGGGATAGGATACCGTTAATCTAAATGCCATCTATTGATAAAAACAAACAATAAATAGACAAAATGAATCTAAAAGCTCTGCTGAAATTTGTCGTCGACAAAAAAGGCACCGACCTCTTCATCAACGTCGGCGCCCCCCCAATGGTTAAAATCAACGGCAAGATGAAACCCATCGGCCAAGCTCCGCTAACACCTACGCATGTTAAAGATATTATCGCAACCATGCTAACCGAAGAGCAACGGGCTGATTTTGAAGAAAACCGGGAAATCGACCTAGGCTACACCGTCGAAGACTGCGGTCGCTTTCGTTTAAACGCTTACCATCAAAAAGGCGAACCCGCGCTGGTTGCCCGATACATCGTCAGCCATATTCCATCTATTGCCGACTTGAACTTGCCGACTCACCTGGAAGAATTGGCACTGACCAAACGTGGCCTTATTTTGGTCGTAGGCGCAACGGGCACAGGTAAATCGACCACACTGGCTTCCATGATCAACTATCGCAACGAGAGTATCTCAGGCCATATTCTTACCGTGGAAGATCCGATCGAATTCCTGCACTCCCACAAAAAATCGCTAATCAGCCAACGCGAAGTCGGTATCGATACGCATTCGTACCGAGACGCCCTGATTAATGCCATGCGTGAATCACCAGACGCTATTTTGATCGGTGAAGCGCGTGATCAAGACACGATGAAGTATGCCTTAACCTTTGCAGAAACCGGCCATGCCTGCTTCACAACCCTGCATGCCAACAATGCGCGCCAGGCGCTAGACCGCGTCGTCAATTTGTTCCCACAGAACATCCACAGCCAAGTGCGTGCTGATTTGGCCGAGCATCTCATTGCAGTTATCAGCCAACGCTTACCGGTCGGTACCGATGGCATGCGGATCCCCGCCGTTGAAGTATTGATGTGCACACCGTACATTCGTGAACTGATTCGCGAAGGTGATACCGAAAAATTACAAGAAGCTATGCTGAAAGACGTCGACGACGGCTCACAAACGTTCGACCAAGCCCTGTACGGCCTGTATATCGCCCAAAAAGTCAGCAAGGAAGAAGCATTGAAACATGCGGACTCCAAAGACAACCTGAATCTGATGATACGTTTCGGTGACTAACCCCGAAGCAATTCTGACGCTCGGGCACTTTACTGTTTAAAGGATACCTAGCTAACCGCCCCCTTACCGAAGCGCTCTTCGCAAAATCAAGGTAAGGTGGCACCCGCTAAACGATCGACCTTTTAGCGACAACGACAGCCACCCCGCCTTTTTCACCCTCATTTCATTGCAGCATTTCACACGCTGATCCGCCCTGCCGAAACTAAAACGCACTTACACTGACAAACCAATTTCTGAACGCACATATCTATTTTTCGACTCGAACTCAAAAGCGTCAATCAGGTTAAAAATAAAGCAAGGCAATGACAATATTCCTTTAGTTGACCTGCCAAATAACATTGCGCAACACCATTCTCTAGACGATGGAAGCCACCGTTTTGTGTCGTCAACTTATGAAGAAAGTGAAGGATGCACTATGCCAAGAAATGATAATGTAAGGTGCTACAATTGTGGAAGCTCGGCATCCGCAAAGCTACAATTCTGCAGCCACTGCAAGCAAGCACTAAAGTCTGAAAATCGAATATTCAACAGCCAGCTAATGTTCGCAGAACAAGCTATCGACTACGTCCATAACACCATCAAGGTAAAACCAACAAACAGGTCCGAAGGAATCAACATCGCAAGAGCAAGTGTTGATCGCGAAGCCCTAGTTGGCCAATACGACAAACTCGCAAATCGGCATGGTACTCTATACGACGAAATGCTCGCGCAGCACCACAAACGCAGCTCGATGACACTCTGGTACGACGCTGCAGCCGAAACCATGGAAGAAGCCCACTTCACCGCAGGTCAATGCGAAAACGCACAAGATACTGCCAAGTTCGGTGCCGTAGGAAACTGTTTTGAACAGGTATCCATTGCCCAACAGTATCTGAAAAGCAGAGGTGTATTCAGCCTCGGCCTCTATGGATTCGCCAGCGGCTTGAACCACGCATTTCTCGTTATCTGCCGATCGGCGCCTCCAAACCAAACCTTCATTGAAGTGGGGGCAGAAAAATGCCCGAAAGAGTGGGAAGGAGGCATTTATTGCGACCCTTGGGCTCACCAATGTTTCGAGATAAATCAAAGTTGGTCTCGAAGAATTTCTACAATATTGCAAGACCTGAACCATGGCATTAGATTCAGCCAAGGCACTCACCTACGTGTTGAACTGCGCCGCTTTATTACGTGATCACCCCCACCCAGATTATTGGCAATGACGTCGAAACATCGAGTGGCGATAGGCTTATGAGTTACGGTATTGCCACCAACCTCTTCTCACAGGATTTAGCCGATCATTCAGATTAAATCAGGCATGTATAACAAGCCAGTAGCGGATGATGGGCTAGTCTCGTCGATTAAGGTACCATTGCACCAATAACCGCATTGCGCCTAACTCGGATCAGCGACACTATCATGGAATACTACTCAGAACGCTGCAGCGACTGGCTGGATAAAAACACCACTATCCATCCTAAAAAGCTCGCTATGGAAATCGAACGTTTTCAGAAAATGCTGAAAGACACCGAAGCCCAACAAAGCGATACCGATCAAGTTGACGACCTGGAGCTGACAGTGCAATTACTGCGCGAGCGGCTATTCCAAATAGACCCCACTGGCGAAGTATCAGGTATACCCACTACCAATGAGGCGCCACAAGCAACAGCAGATGCAATCAATATACCGAATGATGTCGCTGCCGCCCAAACAGCCACTGACGCCTCCGCGCCCGCTTCAGCTAATCAATGGGATCTTACACCGCTTGTACCCACTGACATCGAGCCAGAAATTCTTGATGAAGCAACTCGCCAACAACGTAAGCAGGATATTCTTCAAATACCCGGCGTTAACCTTGGCACGACTCTGAAAAAGTAAAGAACACGTATGCCCGAAACAACCGCTTCAACTGCCGAATTGTCCCACCGCTTTTGTGTTGCTCCGATGATCGATTGGACAGATCGTCATGCTCGCTACTTTATGCGACTACTGAGCAAACACGCGTTGCTCTACACCGAGATGATTACCACGGGCGCAATTTTACACGGTGACGCACATCGTTTTTTACGTTTCAGTGACGAAGAGCACCCACTGGCACTGCAATTGGGTGGCAGTGACCCGAAAGCACTTGCCGAATGCACCCGTATAGCCAGCAGTGATTTTACCTATGACGAAATCAACCTGAACGTTGGCTGCCCATCTGATCGAGTGCAATCCGGTATGTTTGGTGCATGCCTAATGGCACGCGCGCCCCTGGTAGCTGAGTGTTTTGAAGCGATGCAGGCCGAAACCCATCGCCCGGTCACGATAAAATGCCGCACCGGTATTGATGACCTGGACAGCCTCGAATTTCTGGAAGACTTTATCGGCACCGTTGCCGAGGCCGGCTGCAAGACGTTTATTATTCACGCGCGCAAGGCCTGGCTATCAGGATTGAGCCCAAAAGAAAACAGGGAAATCCCACCGTTACACTACGACCGTGTTTACCATATTAAAGAACGTAACCCCGAGCTTAATGTGATTATCAACGGCGGCATCACAGAAATGGACGCCTGTTTGTCACACCTAAGTCATTGTGATGGTGTTATGGTTGGAAGAGAGTCTTATAACAATCCGTATTTTCTAGCGCAGGTTGATGCTGCGCTCTACGGTGACGACTCCGATGTACCGAGCCGCCACGATGCCGTAAAACTCATGTATCCCTACATTGAAAATGCGTTGCAAAGCGGTGTAAAGTTAAACCACATCACCCGACATATGCTGGGTATTTTTAACGGTATCAGTGGTGCCAAACGCTTTCGCCGATACATCAGTGAAAACGCCCATAAGCCCGGCGCAGATCTGAATGTACTGAAGGATGCCTTATCACTTATCCCTGAATAATCGATCGCTCCAAGGCCAAGGCTTCCTAACCATAACTGCCATTGGCCTGATATCTGCGCCACGACGACATGAGTACAACAGGATGAACAAACTCGAACAACTCAAAGCTTACTCAACGGTTGTAGCTGACACCGGCGACATGCAAGCGATCGAACGATTTAAACCGTTAGATGCGACGACCAACCCGTCACTGCTTTTAAAAGCCAGCGCCCTCGATATTTATCAATCTCTACTAACACAAGCGATTGATTACGCGCGCACGACCGCAAACACAGCAGATAGCAGTGATACCATCGCTAGTCTTGCCTGCGACAAGCTCGCCACCCTGATCGGCGGTAAAATACTAAACATTATTAACGGCCGTATCTCAACCGAAGTTGATGCACGATTAAGCTTCGATACGCGAGCGACCATCGAGAAAGCACGCCTCTTGATTCGACTCTACGAAGAAGCCGGCATCGATAAAAGTCGCATTCTGATCAAAATCGCCTCAACGTGGGAAGGCATCCAGGCCGCATCCGTTCTTGAAAAAGAAGGCATAAACACCAACCTGACATTGCTATTCAGCCTTGAACAAGCACAAGCCTGCGCCGATGCGGGTGCGTTTTTGATTTCGCCGTTTGTTGGTCGTATTCTCGATTGGTATAAAACAGCCAACCCCAACACTGAATATACCGTTAGCAATGATCCTGGCGTTGCCTCCGTGCGCAGTATTTTCGATTACTACAAAGAAAACCACATCGAAACGGTCATCATGGGAGCAAGCTTTCGCTCAGCAGCGCAAGTTGAAGCCTTGGCAGGTTGTGATCGACTGACCATCAGCCCGGCGTTATTGGAAGCACTGCAAAACGACGAGGGAACGCTTGAACAAACCTTGAAAGCACCCGACACCACAAGCAACTTCCATACTGCAATCGAAGAGGCTCAATTTCGTTATGCATTGAATACCAACGCCATGGCAACAGAAAAATTGGCTGACGGCATACGCCTATTCGCACGCGACCAAGCAACACTGGAACAGCAGTTACAACAATCAGTAACAACCGGCGAATAACATCACAAAACAGCCGCACACTGGCGCATCACCAATGTGCGGTTTTCAAAAACTCTGAATATGGCATCACATCACCAACGAAGTTGACGCTCCATATCGGCGACTAGCCCTGCAAACCTTTCCTGATTATCCGTATGCATACTCATCAGCCGCTTATGAGCATCAATCACCAGCATTTGCAGCGTGATGTCAGGCTCACTCACTTCAGTTAAGCAATGTAAGGGGGTATCTAACGGGAATGGTTCTCCATTCCAATCATCACGCAAGTCAAATTGATCGATCAATCCCATGGATGCAAGCAACAGCTGAAGATCCTCAGATGGGCAGATCATAATTGCTCTTCGCACTTGCCGCTGATGGAGGGGAATACGAGCAAGCACACCCAGTGCCGTGCTATCGAGATTTACCGCTGCAGTAAGATCAACAAAAATCTGCTGACAACCGTTAGCAAATAACTCACTAATACATTGGTCAAGACTCGCAGACAATGTAACTCTGACGTCACCCTCAAAATGAAACAATGCGTTATTCTGATAGGTCGCCAGACGAATGCATCCTTGGGTGTTCATATGTGTTGTTATCCTGGCCGATAAGCCTGAGGAACGCTGACAAATAGCGAACAAGGTATTTTATTAATCTAATTGTCATAGAGTGTAGATTTAACGTTCTATCCCGCCGTCATTATTCGACCAATGGCAGCAGAAATAGTGCATGATACTGCCCGAAAAACAGTAATTGGGGGGATTTTTTAGCGTTCTGGGCGAATCGCTAGAAACGTCACATCATCGACCAAGGTATCGATATCCTGGTGCCGCAGCAATGTTTTTTCGATGGCTTGGATGTCGAATTGACATTCACTCACCAACACGGACAAAGCACATCTTTTATCTGATAATCCACCCTCCGGCAGCAAGTCGAAAATGCCATCCGTAAATAGGTTCAAACTCCAATCGCCAGCTAATTCCATGCTAGATATCTCAAATTCCATATGAGGATATATCCCCAAAGGGGCCGACATACCACCCAGAAACTGTGCTCCTGTAGGTGTTTGCAATAATGGCTGCGGCAAATGACCCGCTGTACACCAGTTAAGCACTGTCACGCCAGGCGCTTGCGGGGCATTGTTATCCAAATAACCCACGACCATGGTTAGATGCTGCTCAAGCCCCAGCGCAAGAATATCGCTATTGAGCTGATTCATAAAAACAGAGAGATTGCTCCCGTCAAACACGCCAGATTCAGGTGTCTCAAGCCGATCTGAAGCATCTTTCGAATACACAGACTTTTGCGCCTGCAACAGAGACGACTTGATTAGAATGGTCAGCATGGCGGACGATGGCCCATGACCCGCTACATCTGCGATACAAAACAGAACTTGCCGTCCATCGTCATCAAGTGGCATGTAATCAACAAAATCACCACTCATAAACAACGAGGGCAATGCCTGATACTCAAACCGGGATTGACCGATAACGAGGGGGCTATCAGGCAGCATCTTACGCTGCAGCACTCTACCTGCCTGCAAATCGGATGACACACTGCTGATATGGTCTTGGAGCTGCTCATTACGAGCTTCAGTTAGCAGGTGATCTTCACGAACCTGACAAGCGGCTGCCGCTTCACGCATCAACGTATGCAGACTTTTGTTAAGTTGTTCGGGCGTTATTTTTTCACTGTCAAAACAGCAGCTTATTCGATACTTGAGAAATGTCTGCAGACGTTCCAAGGTCAATCTTTCTGTAACAATCACAACAGGGATATCGTTATTACACCGGCGAATATGGTATAACCATTCATGCAATCGATTGTGGTCGGTTTCAGCACACATCACCAATCCGCTCTCTGGCAAATACTGCTCGATTTGATGCTTATTGTTGATCATGGCTACGGGATAAACCGAACTAATATGTCGATGGATAACAGACGTCACAGAACGCGTACCATCGATAATTAGTACATTGATTGCTGATTGTCCTAACATGGTAGACCCACCCCGCTGTTACCCCGTGTACAGCAGATGATAGTATGGGAACTGTGAAACTAGACACCACAATACAGACTGATAGTTAACGCCAATAAATACCGGGTAACAAAAATGTGCCCTAGATCCTGCTAACACGATCAAGAATGCGATGGCTAAAGATATCATGGCACCAAACTTGGTCGAATGTCTGATATACTGGGCTGATCGCCGGCTCAGCTAGCGGTAAAAGCTGCAGCAACATAGATTAGAGCAGCACACTAGTAGTGTAAAAGCTGGCGAAAGAAGGATCGATGAGGTATCACTTCAATACCATTTGATGCCTGCATACGATGCATTTCTATGGCGTATAATCGAATTCCGGAGCGCAGGGGCTCAGATTGGATTCGGTTGATTGTCAGGTTAATAGTTGATTTGAACGAGACGTACGATGGCCACAGATAACAACGCAAATAATAACTATACCGAAAAGCGCAGCGAAAAACGGATTCCTCTTCACTGTGATGTCACTCTGGTAGACAAAGAAGACGCTACAACGGTTACCGGTCGCTGCTGTAATCTCAGCACTTCAGGTATGCTGGTGCAATTGAGTGAGCATGTGAAAGTCGGCACTTTGCTGGATATTTCTCTGACTGATGAGTCGGTCGGCGAATTTGAAGCCTCAGGTGAAATCATACGCGTCGTTCGCGATGACAAACTATACCTGACTGCAATCAAGTTTCAGGCAGAGTAAGCCCAAAAATCTATCGCCAAACATTATGCATCCGTGATCTCCGCAGTATAAAGACAGCGGATACAACGGGCGTTCGGCTGGCGTTTTACCGAATATCGGCAGCGCCAAGATAACGTGCTTTCCTATAAGACTCGCCGCGCTTTTTAAAATACCAAGTCTCTTTTAGTATATGGAGCGACATAGATTATAAGTACTGAATACCGCCACTTTCGCTCGCTATCAGCAGGCCTACATTCGATGGAAACCCTCTTTTCTCACTCGAATCCACCCACCACGCAAGCAAACTGAATCATATCGATAAACGCTATCTTTTACTCTTCAAGCCAATCAGTGTCCTCATCAAATTGCTCCGTATCAAAAGTATCCTCAACCTTGCCATCTTTAATTAGGTACTCTCGATACTGCAGATACGCATCGCGCACAAAGACATAAGGATCACCAGTGATCAGCTCTTCACCTTCCAGCAAATTGGCGCGTTTATCGACAAATCGCAATGCAAATAGCGAATTACGCAAAGCAACGTCATCGACATAAATCGGGTCTGCAACAACATCCACTGCGGTGCCTACGCCACTACGAACTGTTTTGGGGCCTAGCAAAGGTACAACTACATATGGCCCTTCCGGAACACCCCACACGGCCAGAGTTTGACCAAAATCTTCAGGCTGACGCTTCAACCCCAACTGGGTAGCAACGTCGAATGCGCCGAAAAAACCCAGTGTAAAATTTATCAAAAAACGACCGATTGCATTGCCGGTACTCTTCGGCTTCCCCTGCAAAATGGCATATGCTGACGTCGGTATTTCTTCGACATTAACGAAGATATTATTGACGCCGCGATAGGCAAAGGTTGGCATCACAAAGCGATAGCCTTGCGACACAGGCTTAAGGAAATAGGTATCCGCCATCATGTTGAATTTAAACATCTGGCGATTAAATGATTCCCACGGGTCAACCGATTCAAACGCCTTCACAGTCTCCGGATCAACCGCATATTCCGCTGCATCACGATCAACCACAGCATCTCCGGCAAACCCGAGACTTGAAAAACTCAAGCCCAATAGCAATGCAATTACAGGCATCAGCATCAACCTTCTCCCTTTCATACCAACTTATAGCGCCTGACGAATTTTCTCAGCCGCAGCCGCCAACGATTCCGGATCAGCAAATTCAAGCTTGCTCATATCCAGATCTGCCATCGTATCCAGTGGAACAACATGCAAATGGGTATGAGGAACTTCCAAGCCGGCAATCATCATTCCAACACGCTGGCATGGGAACGCAATTTTCAACGCTTTGGCCAATTTTTTAGCGACCAAAAAAACGTGGCTAGCCAACGCGTCCGGCAAATCATCCCAATGATCAATCTCTTGCCGTGGAATAACCAACAAATGACCCTGTCGCAGTGGCTGAATCGTCATGATGGCAACACACTCATCATCTTCCCAAACAAAGTTACCCGGGATCTGACCCGCCATAATTTGGGTAAATACACTCGCCATGATTTGACTCCTGTTCAGTTAATGGGCGCAAACTTAGCGTTTGTAGCCTGATATGAATTAGCGTTGCAAGATATTATCTGCGATAGACTCGTCAATACCAGCGATAAATCGGCGCACCTTCGTTTCAACGGCTTTTCGGCCACTATGGTCAAAATTCTTTGCGACCGAATGCCAGCTTTGCCCTTGCAGCAGCAACGCCACAGACTCAATCAAACCTTCAGGGCAATTACCAACGCAATCGGCACAAGACAACCAGAAAACCAGCGCGCGCTGCAAGCAAGGCGCCGCCACCTCGAAGCTGCAACGTGCTGCAACATAGGCGTTCAGCTGATGCACAACGTCCGTATCAAGAGACTCTAAATCCATCGGACTCTGCTGGTAAAGTAGCGGGATCATTGCCGCATCGAGTGAACGGTGCGAGGTAAGCAACTGATAACCTAAATTGTGGTGAAATGCTTTACGCCAGCGTTTTTGCATTTCAAAAGCAACGTCATCGAGGGATTTGATAACCACCGCAGCATACTGACCACTCGCAGATTCCCGACTGACTCCCAAGCGCACCGGCTGATAGCCGCATGCCTGCCAAAAACCTAACAACGAGCGGTCACATGAAAAACTCGCACCAATAAACACACCTGATCGAGCACTGGACGGCGAACTGTCACGATCCTGAGTCAGCTGCGTCTCAATCATTGTTAACATGGTAGATGCGATCTTCTGGCGCCGATATTCAGCTGACACCGCGATGCGCATCACCCTGAAAAACGTCGCAGGCAATGCCTCAGAAAATCCGATAGATGCAATCGATTGCGGCAAAAGATGGCCACGAAATCGACGTTGGCTGCGCGATAATAAATCGCAATCAGACGTATCGAACCTACCTTCACGCATGAGCAGAACAACACCTGAGACTTCACTACCACCGCCCATTGGGTTTTGCTGCCGGTACACCCAAATACTGACGTCCGGGTGATCTAACATAATCCTCAAATCATCCGGACTGGTTTGATAGTGCGCCTCTAGCAAGAGATTGAAAATCGCTGCCAACTCATCGGGCCGGTCAACTAACTGATCTCTATCTACCTGGGAAAGCCCGGTCACCGCAGATTCACTCGCTGCTTCAGACGCCGCCCCAGCTAGTAAGAGAATTCGATTAACAATTGCCTCGACGGGATCGTTTTCTGCGAAACGAATCGGCTGCGTCAACTCCATCTGGCGTGTTTGTGGATATGACAACAGAAGTTGATCCTGAAACCGTAACGCAAAACCACGACCGTTGCCTTCATAACCATGAACGGTGGAAGCAAAAACCAAACGGTTATAGATATCTGACAACGCATTCAAATGCGCCGTCGGTATCGCCGCTGCCTCATCAACGATTAACAATGAAGCCAGCGGTCGCTCACTCAGTATTTGATCAACTGGCATAAAAACCAATTCGGAATGACCAAATGTAAGGTGACGTTGCGCCTCGAAAACAATTCCCAAAGACTCAGCACAGTGCCTGAACAAACAAGCCACTGCATCGTACACCGGCGCAGTCACCAATAGCTGCCGCGCATTCTCGCCTTGCATCAACTCAGCACAGGCAAACCCAAGCGCGGCGGTTTTACCACGCCCACGGTCAGCCGTTAATACCAATGGACGCCGGCCGTGCCCTGTCGCAACACGTGCAATTGCATCAATAGCCGTGCGCTGGTCAAAAAAGCGGGCATCGGATGACCTTTTTGGCCATGAATGCTCGGGTAATTGCGTCTGAGCTCCGTCTTCAATGACCCGCAGTACCTTCGGATCGTTATCAAGTATTGCTCCGGTAAATCGAACAAACCTACCCGAAATTGTCGATAAGGGCTCACCGTCAACCAACATTCGCGCATAATCCGGATCGAAATACTGTGGCCACGATGCTAGCGGGGGCGTTATCACTATCAGAAACCCGCCCGCTTTTATTGTTGGACTCGCAATACCTAGCATATTCGGGTTAAAACCTTTCCAAGCATCGACAACCAATGTTTGTTGCTCGGTGCCTAAAAGCTGGCGGACTCGTCGCGGCGGCAGGCTATCAAGATATAATGGTTTCTCTCTGCCAAACCATTCTTCTATCAGCACCTTGGCCCAATCACTGCTTCCCTGAAAATGCACCAGCAAACGATGCTGGCTAGCACGCACGGCCGCCAGCAAATCGTGTAGCTGTTGATTATCATCCCAGGGCTTATTCATAGCGTGATATACCACCTAACACAGGGTTTTTGAGTCATAACAATGGGCTCTACCCATTATCGAAGTTTACTTGCAGTGATATAATCAATAATACAATCACTAAAGTGCACCTTTGATATGTTCAAACGCATCTCTGTTTCCGACGTTCAATCAATGAACGAATCCGAAGACATTCAATTTGTTGATATCCGTGACGAAGCCTCATTTGCAGCCGGCCACATTCCGGGGTCCTTTCATCTGGGCCAGCACAATCTGCAGCAATACATCGAATCAGCTGATTTGGACAAACCCCTAATGGTCTGCTGCTATCACGGTAATTCAAGCCAATCAGCGGCGCAATTTTTGCACGAGAAAGGCTTCGATGATGTGTATAGCATCGATGGTGGATTTGAAGCTTGGAAACTCAATAACCCGGTAGAATCTGGCAGCAACTAGTATTGCTTGCGGCTACACACTGCCCATCGTGTAACGCTGGGCCTCAGCGTGTTACAGATATCTGATAACGTTTTTGTTCCCATCGTGCAAACAACATCGCAACGACAAACAAATAGATAAGGTTTGCGACTTCAACATACGGAAGCCAGCCATATTGAGGAATAAAAGCATGCAGCACGGCTGGCAAAAAGTAGCCCAAAACGATAAAACATAACCAGATATGGGCACGAATATTTCGTTTGATCAACCAGGGCAGTAGGATCAATAGCGGAATCAACGACAGCACGCAGATTACCAAGTTAGGTGATTTATGCGTAGGCACCAATGCCGTGGTCGACAACACAACAATAACCAGCTGTAAAAAATAGCCCGCCATCGTGGCCTTGAACGCCAGATCAGATTTAGATTCAAAATTAGCCATTCAGCATTAATCCTGGAGTTTTATCGCGACACTGGCAACACGCTTGCCAAGTGCACGGCACAATTGTTTTTCATCGTCGGTCAGAACAGATCCCTGCTCGTGCGCATAATGGCTAGCACCATAAGGTGTGCCACCCGATCGCGTCGAATGCAACGCGCTCTCACTGTAAGGGAGACCGAGCAACATCATACCTTGATGCATCAAAGGCAACATCATGCTCTGCAGCGTGGTTTCTTGACCGCCGTGTAAAGATGAGGTTGAGGTGAACACTGCCGCAGGTTTATCAATCAAATCGCCACTCAGCCATACCGGTGTCGACTGATCCAAAAAATATTTCAGTGGCGCGGCCATATTACCAAACCGCGTCGGGCTTCCCATGATCAAACCGGCACAACCACTGACATCATCCAAATCACAATACAGCGGCCCATCATCAGGTATCGCGTCCGTGCTTGCTTCAGTATTGGCAGACACGGCAGGCACGGTGCGCACTCTGGCCTCAATCCCGGAAACCATAGTAACGCCGCGAGCAATTTCACGCGCCATCCCAGCCACAGCACCATGTCTGCTGTAATACAAAATCAATATATAAGGCTCTACGCCCATATCCCATTCTCCGATAACAGCTACAAGACTGCAGCTGCCATATTGCAACCACTCTATTTTAGCTAGGAAGTACTCTGAATATTACTCGCCAATGAGATCCAGGACATTTTCAGGCGGGCGCCCAATCACAGCCTTATCCCCTTTGACAACAATCGGACGTTCGATGACTTTAGGGTGCGCAACCAGCAAATCCAACAAGGCGGTATCAGACAATGATGCGTCTGCAAAGTTGTTTTCCTTATAGGCATCTTCTTTTGTGCGCATAATGTCGCGTGCACCACCACCAAGTTTGGTTACAATAGCGCCTAGTGTTTCTGCCGATGGCGTATTCTCAAGGTACAATACGATGCTCGGTGAAACACCGTGCTCTTCGAGCAATGCCAGCGTCTGACGAGATTTCGAGCAGCGAGGGTTATGATAAATAGTGAATTCACTCATAGTCGTTAAACCTTTTTACTACGACAAAACAAAGCGGCGATTATAACAAAGATGCAAAGATCCTCGACCCGAAGAATGCCCTTGCAACGATTTATACAGTGTTTACTCGGCCCTATCGCGCTAGCGCTGTGTCTTTCAGCTTGCAGCAGTGAGCCGGATTTTTATTACGCCACGGGTAAACCAGGGCACTATAACGATTACTCTGGCCAATGGTTAGTGGTGAATTACTGGGCTGCGTGGTGCAAACCCTGCATTGAAGAAATACCCGAGCTCAATGAATTGAACCATTCAAACGACGATGTAAACGTCATTGGCATCAACTACGACAAGAAACCAGCCGAACAAATCGCCAAAGACGCTAGCAAGCTTGACGTTGCGTTTCCGGTCGCACTCGCAAATTTTCATGAACACTATAACTACGCGTTTCCGAAAGTACTGCCAACAACCGTGGTGATTGATCCGGAGGGCAAGGTCACAGCAACCTTGCTTGGCCCGCAAACACAGGAAGATGTTCTCAATGTGGTTCGAGGGCATCTTGCCGCCGAAGATCTCTGAGCTGTTCGCCCCAACATTCAAACGATCAAGAAGGATGCTTTCTGCGCAGCGCATCAATCATCGTTCGTTAGCGACCATTGCTCTGATGCTTCAAGCAACTGCCGATAAGGCTTCAGTGCAAACATCACTAAAGCAATGGCCAGCGGACTAAAAATCGCAGCGACCAAGCTCAGGGCATTGCCAAGTGAATGCACACCAGAAAACACGTCATCGCTGAGCAGACCAACAATTGCAGGGCCAATCGCCAAACCAGCGATATTGGCCATCAGCAGCAACACAGCTGACGCCTGAGCCCGCAATTGATTGGGTGTGACGACCTGAACAGCGGCGATAGACACACCAAAAAAAGCGTTCAAAAAAAAGGTACAGGGTGCAGCCATAATGAAAGCCGATGTTAACGTTGGCATTTGTGGCGCAAGAATACCCGGAACCACCCACAGTACTGCCACAATTAGTAGCACTCGAATCCCAGCATCCTTATACCCCTTACGCCCCAGAAAGCCACTCAACCACGCGCCTCCCAGCGTACCCAAAGAGCCGAAAAATAAGTAAATCAGGCCAAACGTCTTGCTGATTTCAAACGCCGGCAGATCATAAACTCGACTCATATGTGCGACATACCACATCATTAAACTGTAACCGACAATCGACAACGCACTGATTGCCGCAAACACGAAAAAATAGACCCGTTTATGCTGTCTAAAGAAATCCAACGCTTCATTCACACCAAGCTCGGCTCGAGTTTCCATCACCCCCGTTCTGGCTGGCTCTTTCAGCATATAAATCAAACCTGCCAAAAGCAGCCCCGGCGCACCAACCATCATAAAGGTTAACTGCCAGGGCTTAAGATCCCCTAAAAACGGCAGTGCCGCCCCGCCCATGGCATCGAAATACCCGTAGATATAGCCACCCAAGCTGAATGAAACTCCAATGCCTACGGGTATTCCCAGTGTAAAGATTGCCATCACCACCGGCAGCTGTCGCTTGCTGAAATAATCCGAAAGCAGAGAATGCGCTGGCGGCGACAGTGCCGCCTCGCCAATTCCAACACCAACACGAGCAGCGAATAAACCAACAAAACCCGACGCCATGCCGCAGGTGAATGTCATCACACTCCAAATAGCCGTTCCCACACCAATAATTCGGGTACGTGATCGCCTATCGGCCAAATATCCAATCGGCAATCCCAAGAACGCATAAAAGAAAGTAAACGCAACACCATTCAATAAGCCATAGCCAAAATCCGAGATGTGAAAATCCTGGCGAATAGGGTCAACCAGAATCGCCATAATATTACGATCTATAAACGACAAGATGTACGCAATCAGCAGCAGAAACAGCGCCCAATACCGAACAGCAGAGCGGTTTTTTTTAGAGGTAGCCATATGTTTACACATCTTCCCTGAGGGTCATCTTTAAAACAGGTCACTATTCTATCCCGCTTTCGGGGAAAATAACCAACGGTCAGGCTTCACGTTAACGTCGATCTGATCCCTCGAACCTGGAGCTGCTTTGATTGTCCACTCGCTAGGGACTAGCGCAAATACGGATCTGCACATGCCTAAGGTTAAATCAGAAGCTTCTAAAAATCGTGACGCGCCCTACCAAAAGCCAACGCCGTCTTCAGAAGAACTGGCCTTAAAAGAAGCACTGCATACGCCGTGTGATATGGACGAAGAACTTGAGATATTCCTCAAGCATATTTTTGAACGCCAAGACTTAATGTCTCAACCAGAAAATCTCGACACCAAAATTTATGCCATTTACTCCCAAGCCAGTAATCGCAAAGGAATGAAGCTATCGGATTTTAAACGATTCTATATAGACCTTTGGCGCTTGTTACGAAGCGACCCCCAACTGTCGAGCGCAACCTTCCAATACACTGACCTCAAACTTTCTGACGTAATCAACACGATAGAAGCAAAACGTAAATTACCGATCGAAATCTATTCAGATTTTCTCTACTTCCACCTCGGTGTTCTCTCACCACAATATCGCGTTTATGCAAACGTATGTCTCGATCGAACGCCGGAGTTTATTGCGTGGGTTTTACAGCACAAACAGCAAAACCCAAACCATCAGATATGCGGAATTAAGCTCGCGAGCCCATTACTCGAAAGGGCCGACAGCGTTGTCTTCTTCTGCGTTAATCGTGAAGCTGCAATGCAGCTTACTCAGGCTATGACACACCTCATCGGGGTATTTGAAAAGTCAATCCCAGCAATGACAACACGGATACAAGACGGTATCGGCATATCCATTGGTGCAGAACCCGATCAAATTCGCACCGGACTAGCAACCAATGAACTCATGATTCCCGTTGGAGCAACTGTTTGCCAAAGTTTCGGAACAATAAGAGCTCAATTGATCAAAGGGGCTGCACTGAATTACAACGAGAACAAACAACACTACGGCGATAGTTTTGAGTCGTTTAAACGATTTGTTGTCGCGGCCTTTCGAGGTTATGGGTTAGATCCATCAAAAAAACCGCAAAACGAATAGGGTTCATGAATCACTTATAAACGTGAGGAATATCACACCAACATACGACTTCGGCAGAAACGATTTTAACGATTACAGAAATGACAGAAGACTATCGAAGAGGTTTTTTACTCAAGTGCCAACAAAAAAATCTATTTCTGAAGGCACTTGAGAATCACGGAGAGCCGCAATTAACGATGGAGCTTATTATTCTTATTAGCCGAAGAAACCGGCTTCGTCGCCTAAACGACACTTCGGATCAGTTGGTTGATCAAACGCCGATCCTAGAACCTCAATCTGGCCACCACGCTTCAAAAACGTTTCAACCTGACGATTGATGTTTTCACGTTCTCTGTCGCGTGTTGCTACATAACGAGCTTCACTGTCTTTCTTCATGATTCCTTCTCCTTGGTAATCGATGTAGGCAGTCTAACGACTGAGTGTGACGCTTTTATTATTTTTTCATCACACACCTAGTACCGATAAAAACACCGCATTGATCAAAAGTCAACCCGTGCCACGGTCAGTTTAAGACCATGAAAAATAAACAATTCATTGAATCAAAGCGGTGGCTGTAATAGAGTTTTGACTGTTATCAAGCACAGGGATTCTTGTTCGTGCACTTGCCAGTCAAGACATCGGCCGCAACTGTATTGGCCCCTTTAAACATAGGCTATGCACGTTATAACAGCCACCAAAAACCAGTAATATGGCAGCAATACAACTCGCCCTTATTCTTTGTCATATCTGTTTTTATCGCCTTACTCTGTGCCGTCTCTCCTACTCTTGCAAGTGGGGTGAAGGATACCAATACGATAACTATTACAAACCCTTACACTCAGCAAATAGCGTTGGTTCAACACCTCTTTTATATCAATTCTGATCCCAAAAACGACAGCTTCGCTGCAGTTTCGTCCCTACCTGAAGACGCATTTCAAAAACAAGTTAATCTATTCTGGCCAAACCCTCAGAGACAGCCCGTCTGGTATAAATTTACACTAGTTAATGCAACGGCAAGCAACCTAGACCTATATCTTGATCTGGATACCTTTCTGATAAATCAAGCCACCCTCTTTGCAACTACAAATAACACTACCCGACATTGGCATTCCGGCTGGGAAAACCTTCAAAAACATCGGTACGAAAGCCGAAATATGGGGTTTGACCTTCATCTGAAACCTAATCAAACCATCAACTATTTGCTACGAGTCGATACACATCTAGCAGCAACTTTCGCCCCCAAAATATTCAGTCGCGAAAAAGCCGGCACTCATTTCTATTATTTGTCGGCCATCAGGCACACGCTTGAAGGCTTATTGCTCGGCGGTATCATTTACCTGCTGCTAATAAGCCGAGCACTCAAAGAGCGGCAAGAAAACGTATTTTTTATTATCTATCTACTTTTGTCGGCCATGTCCCTTGGCGTTCAAATGCCCAACAATTATGTTTTCTGGGCATTTCCTGGTGATATCTACCCCTACGTCATATTTTTTCTGGCAACAATAAGTATCAGCGCATTTGTACTCTTCTATCGACAGTTCTTCTATATGTCTGAACATTGCCGTATCGCGGATAAAATATTGATCTCGTTCGCCGTTACTTATCCATTATTGTTTGCCACATCGCTCGTCGTTGGAGTAGACACGGTTTCGCTGATTTTCCGGTATTTCTCTGCATTCTTCGTGTTATGTATTTGCGTTTTTTCACTAATAAATTGGATCAAACACATGCCTTATGCGGGCTACTTTATGATCTGTGTCTTGGCCTACATTGGCATGACTGCGCTCGATTATCTAAGTAGCATGGGCGTTATCGAGCAACTTTATCTCCCCACATACCACAACGGCATTGCCAACGTACTTATGGTGATTGTCTTTTCGATGAGCTTGGCATCACGGGTCATGAAAACGATCCGCGACCAAAGCCAATACTCCGCAGACGCCGAAGCGGCTATCGCCAAAAACCAGGCCAAAAGCGAATTTCTCGCAAAAATGAGTCATGAAATTCGCACACCGATGAATGGCGTACTCGGTATGATTGATTTGTTGAAAGATACACCGCTCGATAAAAAACAGACATCGTATGTAAAGGTTGTTGAACAGTCCGGCTTTACCTTGATGAAAGTCATCAATGACATTCTGGACTACTCAAAAATTGAAGCCGGCAAGCTCGAGCTGGATATGACAAGCATCCAGTTAACAAAATTGATGAAGAGTCTAGAGCTGCTTTTTGCCAGCAGAGCATCAACAAAGGAAATCGCGTTTTCCTGTCAGCTTCAACCGTCTGTTCCGACTTATGTGCAAGGCGATGAAACACGCATCCGTCAGGTGCTTATCAACCTTGTCGACAACGCCTTCAAATTTACCAATAGTGGCTCCGTTTCAGTCAGTATTGAACACCTATACCAGACGCGCGAGAAAGCACACTGGCTGCGTTTTGTCGTAACGGATACGGGTGTTGGGATAGAAAACAGTAAAGTGGCCGGTTTATTCCACCCTTTTGAGCAGGCCGATTCTTCAACTACGCGAATTTACGGCGGCACTGGGCTGGGGCTGACGATTTGCAGCCAACTCGTCCAATTAATGGGCGGCGAACTGGGTGTAAACAGTAAACCGGGATCAGGCACCAGCATCTGGTTTGATCTTTGTATGGATCCCTCCGCAAAACAGGCACTTCCAAATACCTCGTACATTGACGTAACAGACGATCCAGAGCCACACTCCCCAGCAGCGGCTTGCCACATATTGGTTGCTGAAGATAACCCGGTTAACCGACAAGTTATTCGTGGCATGATCAAAAAGCTCGGGCACAAATGTGAATGTGTTGACAACGGTGAATCCTTGGTTCGCGCTTACACAGCAAACCCTGATAGATTCAGCTTGTTGTTAGTTGATTGTGAGATGCCAGTTATGGACGGCTATGACGCAACGCTGGCAATTCGACGTATAGAAGCAGAACAAGAATGGCGTGCGGTCCCCATTGTCGCTATCACAGCACATGCGCTGGCCGAATCTCGCAACAAGAGCTTGGCTTATGGCATGAATGACCACCTGAGCAAACCGCTACAAGCTGAAGTTCTCAACGAGATCATTTTCCGATGGACTAAACAAATTTCAGATTGATGGGTCATAATGAAAGGAGTTAGATGCATATCAATGCAAATGGAGAATATGCAATCGAAGTACAGCCCCGCAATTAAACAGCGGTCATCAACCCGCTCATCGCTATAAAACAGCCGATAGATATGGTTTAATACCAGCAAAATTAATAACTGTAAACTTGGAATACAACGGTATTTAACGCGTTAGATCGCGCGAACGTTCAAGTGGTTGATAAAGCATTAAGTGCTATCAACCATATTGATTAACAACGCTATCAACTATCGCCATTCCACCGTGTATTCCCCAACAAAGAGCACTACACATGTACGATTACATAATAATTGGCGGTGGATCCGCCGGCTGTGTACTCGCAAACCGTCTTTCTGCCGACGCTAGTAACAAAGTACTTCTGCTCGAAGCAGGCCCAAAAGACAATAACCCAATGATTCATATGCCGGGCGGCTGTGCTGAAGTCCTTAAGAGCAACAAGCTCAATTGGAAGTTTGAATCAACCCCGCAGAAACACCTTGGCGGTGCTCGCTACGAAATTCCTCGTGGAAAAACACTGGGCGGCTCCAGCTCGTCTAACGGTATGGTATACATACGCGGTCATGCGACTGACTATGATGATTGGGCAGCGCAAGGCAACAATGGCTGGGCGTTCAACGACGTGCTTCCATACTTCAAACGATTCGAAAACCAAACTCGCGGCGCTGATGATTTCCACGGTGTCGGTGGCGAACTGAATGTTATCAACGCGCCATCTGATAACCCACTCTACGACATGTTTGTGAATGCTGGCCAAGAAGCCGGTTACCGTGCTTGCGACGACTTTAATGGCGCAAATCAAGAAGGCGTTGGCCGGTTCCAGGCAACCATCAAAGATGGCAAACGCTGGAGTTCTGCAGCGGCATTTCTAACACCAGTATTGGATCGTCCAAACCTGACTGTGATCTGTGATGCTCACGTAACCCGTGTTGTACTTGATGGCAACAAAGCAGTCGCGGTTGAGTACCTTAAGAAGAAAAAACCTCAGCGTGCTGACGCAAACAAAGAAATCGTTATCAGCGCTGGCACCATCAAAAGCCCACACATTTTGCAGTTGTCTGGCATCGGAGACACCGAAGAGCTCAAAGCAGCCGGTATTGAATCCAAGATTCACCTACCCGGTGTCGGTAAAAACCTGCAAGAACACCTTGATGTGATCATGCGCTTTAGCATCAGCGAGCCATTGGCTATGAACGGCATTGATCGCTTCCCTAAGAATGTAAAAGTTGCTTGGGATTACTTTGTTCATAAAAAAGGGGTTGGTGCCTGTAACAACATCGAAGGCGGCGGTTTTATTCGCTCTAGCGACGATCTGGATCGTCCGGATGTACAGCTGCATTTTGTTCCGGTCAACATGACAGGCCTAACCGAGCCGCTTCCTCCACAACACGGTGTTACCCTACACGCGTGTAACCTGCGCCCGAAGAGCCGCGGAACTATTAAAGCAGTCAACAACGACCCGATGGCCAAACCTGATGTCGATTTTAACTTCTGCGACAACGAAGATGATTGGCAGCTCATGATCAAATGTGTACGTGTATTACGTAACATTATGAGCGCAAAGGCCTGGAACGGCATCATTACCGAAGAAATCCAACCGGGCACACAGTTCGAAACTGATGAAGATTTACGCAAAGTTATGGGGCAAACAACCGAGACCGTTTACCACCCAGTGGGCACCTGTAAAATGGGCAATGGTAACGACGCTGTTGTCGATGCAGAACTCAAAGTTATCGGCGTTGAAGGCTTGCGTGTAGCCGATGCATCGATCATTCCAACGTTGATTGGTGGTAACACCAACGCACCGTCAATGATGATCGGTGACAAATGTTCCGACATGATGCTCGGAAAATCTGCTAACGGCTAACACCGACTAGCTACATCGATTTTCAATATCGATAGCCCTTTAAAAAACCAGCTTATTGAAGCTGGTTTTTTTTGGCGGATAACTTCCCCTGAGCAGAGGTCAGAACGATAGACTCGTCGTTTTTAGGCTCTAACATGGACTTCCAAGACTACCAGCAGATTACTCATCTTATTTATGGCTACGCACGATTCATAGACCAAGGAAACTTCGCGGCGGTCGGCCGGCTTTTTCAACACGGAAAAATCATTGCACCCGCAGCCCCAGATGGTATCAACGGCGCTCAAGCAGTAAGGGACATGTTCAGAAACGCCGTTATTTTACGGCCTGATGGTACGCCAGGAACACAACACCTTATCAGCAACCTGACAGTATCTGCCGTAGACAATAAGACCATTCGTGCAGAGAGCCGACTGACAGTGTTGCAGCAAAGTGACTTAGAAAATATCGACATTTTAATTTGTGGAACTTATCAAGACATATTCAAACACCACGAGAATGCCTGGGCATTCTCACAACGTGTGATTTCGATGGATTTTTCAGGCCCGAAAAATAAGTTAGAAAAACACCTTTTTAACCCGAGTATCTGCGACTAGTCGCATGCACTAAGGCACTTGCTGATCAATCGTCACTGAAACATCACCGTTTTTACGCCAATCAAAAGGCTGGCTCTCACCCTGCCAATCACCAGCCTGCGGAATAGGCTGACCTGAGCGAGATACCCTCGCCCCAACGATGACATCTTTGAATAGACTTAGCGTCATGCTTGGCATCATCGCCATGGATTCATCCAGCTCGATAGTTGCTGGCAATTGCGCTAACGTCAGTTTGCGAGCGGCCAAAGGCATTGGTGGCCCACTGGCCGCTTTGGCATAGACAAAAACGAGAGTTTCAGGCGGCAATGTAGGTATATTCGCAGCAACAGATACGGAAACTTCTATCTTCTGTATGGCGTTTGCATCGGCTTTCCCTGTCTCTTGAACGCTCGCCATCGACTGCCCTGAATCAGCCAAACGTTTGCGCGCCTCTTCAAGACCGCCACGTATTAATTTGGCACGATCAGATTCCGGAGGTAATACCTGCAACAGCGTTTGCCAGGCATCGACAGCTGCGTTGAGATCGCCAGATTCAAATGCGTGAATACCCACTAAACCGAGCGCTGTTGCCTGATATGGATTCAGCTTTAGTGCCTTATCGAGATGTTTAGCGACGTCTGCGGTAATCTTACGGCCCGCACGAAGATATTCTGCCTGTGCGTAGAACGCCTGTGCATCCGGGTCATCCGGAAGCAGTTCCGCAAGTATCCGATAATGCGATACAGCTTCGTCGTAATCGCCTTTATTCATGGCAAATCGAGCAACCATCAACCGATACTCTAGTTGATCCGGTTTTTGCTCCAATCGCTCGCGCATTGCTTTATCGAGCTCGCCCATTCTAGCCTGAAATGCTTCTGGGCTACCGGCAGTGTTGAGCCCTTCTAATTGCTGCGAAATTTGCCAATCAGGATAGGCGCCAATTGCGCCATAAATCACAAAAGCAGCCAAAGGAAGTGGTACAAACCAAAGAAGCCAAGGGCGACGGGCGGCAGTAGTTACCGGCGCGTTTTCCAGCTGCTCAACCGTATCGATAAGCTGTCGAGATAATTCGGCATGCTGGCGCTGAAAATCGTCTTTATCAATATATTCATCCTGCAGATCCGAGTCGATTTCTTTAATGCGGTCTGCATACAAACGAACATTGCGTTTAATACGATCAGAATGATCATCCTGAACTGTTGATTTGCGCATTAGTGCGAAATAAATCACCACCATTGCAATCAAGGTCAGCCCGAAAGCCGGCAACATAAAATCCAACGACGCCACCTGTATAGTCAGATAAACAAACCCGGATTATGCCGCATATACTCTCGCCCCGCCAGCTACCTCAATAAGCATAGGCTCAGTAGTTGGCGCTATGTGCTCGCACGATCAACCCTTGAACAATCCGATAGCACCAACACATGGTTACAACGGGAAGAACAAAACTACATACCAGAATTAACTCAAGCCAAAGGCTTGTCGAGCCTTGGTAAAAGATCTCAAACAGCAGGTAGAAAAACGGGCCGACGATAGCAATCAACGGCAACATCATCATGAGCTTCTGCTTCCAACCTTTTTCGTCTTTGTAGCGATAGAGAAGAAATCGTGCGACAAGCACCACACACGCACCGATCACACCAGCAATATAGCTAAACACGCCCTGCAATAAAAAAGCGACTTCAGCCATTACTAATAGAGTCATCGACACCATCAATAGGCGGCTGACACGAATCAGTGCTTTCTCTTCGGTCATTTGCATAAGAGGCTCCACAGTAGAATATTGTGTGTTTCGCATCGCAGCGAGTAAACGGTAAACACATCTGCCTAGCATCGGCAGTTACTGCTGATAAATGCTAACATAACCTCACAGTTTGGCAGCTAACATATTTAAAAGGTAGATATCATGACCGAACTCCACCAAATGCAATGTGAAGCTTGTCGAGTCGGCGCACCGCAAGTGACGGATGAAGAACTGACCGCATTCATTAAAGAAATTCCGGATTGGCAGCCGGTCGTCGAAAACGACACTCTTAAACTTCAGCGTGAATTCAGCTTTGCTAATTTTATCGACGCCATGGCATTCAGCCAACTAGTGGGTGAATTAGCCGAAACATTCGGCCACCACCCTGCAATACTCACCGAATGGGGGAAAACCACCGTAACGTGGTGGACCCACAAAATCCAAGGTTTGCATAAAACCGACTTTATTATGGCCGCCAAGACGGACCGCCTGCACCAAACCTAGATGGTGCAATGGTGCGTCTTCCGGTAGATTTTCGGTTTTTGCATTTTTTAAACGAAACAGCTGCGTTATAAATTACGGCATCCGCTGCCTAACGCCGGTCTGTTGATCCAACATGCTGATCAGCCTGTGCTATTTTTAAAGCACTTCCCTAAAAAAATGCCACATATTCCGGCCCTCTATTCCGGCCGGCTCTTGAATCATGGATCGAAAATGACAACGCTAAAGCAGGAACAGTCATACATAAGTCGCGGTACCATTGTCATGATGAGTACATTTATCGCCGGATTTGTCTTTTCATACTTATTTAATGTGTCGCTGGCTCGAATCGTTGGCCCCCACGATTATGGCAACTACAAGGTCGCTGAAGCTTTTATATCGCTTGGCTCACTCGTTGCAGCAATGGGTGGTACCAAAGCCGCCAGTCGATTCTTACCCCATCACATTAGCGCAGGCAGTGGCGAAGGCGTCTGGGAGTACACGCGCTTTTACCTAATGATCATTTTGTTCATTTCATCGGGTTTAGGGCTAATCGTTTATGTAGGACACGCACTGCACGTCTCTATCTTTGATACACAAGGCTACCACCCGCTACTATTGGCAACGTTTGTTATCCCTTTTGCCGCTGCGTCAGCACTACTGTCGAGCGTATTACAGGTCGCTCGACGGCTCGATCTTGCCTACATGCCATGGCGCTTAGGCTATCCCGGCCTGCGTTTGATACTGTGTTTACTGTTTTTCTTTGTCGCCGGTTATCTGAATGACGTCACTGCTGTACTTATCACCTTAGTGGTGTGTGTGATTCTGGTGATGTTTCAGGCATTTCAAGTCAAGCGGCTGTCTCTCATTGCTATCGGCCGCCTCTCCTCAGTTGCAGCGCCAAAACAATGGTTATCTGTATCGGCACCAATGATGCTGGTTATTTCATTGCAAGTGATGATGAAGCAGATCGACATCTACATGATTGAATTTTTTACCGATGAAGTTGCCGTAGGGCACTTTGGAGCAGCTCAAACTTGTGTATATGCCATCGGTACAACACAAATGGCCTTACTAAACCTGATTCAACCGCTGGTTTACCCAGCAACACAACAAGGCCTTCAATCCATCAAGGAATTGAACCGCCGTGCATTCTTGCTAATGACAAAAGGCATTGTGGTTATCGCTACGCTAACGTGTGTTTTCGGACACCAACTACTGGCAGTATTTGGCCACGACACACACCTGGCATACCTCTCATTGGTTACAATGACAATCGGTTACAGTGTTGCAGCCTGCTTGGTATTTAGTCAGAGCTGGCTGCAGTATTCCGGTTCGGAAAAACTCATCATGGTGATACTGATTGTCAGCGTATTGCTAAACGGTGTGCTAAACGCAATATTGATTCCGATTTATAACATTGAAGGCGCTGCCGCAGGTACTGCGATTGCGCTCATTTTTAGTGGGGTCGTCACTGCGATTTATATGAAAAAACGAATTGGTATATACCCTTGGTCCCGGGCGTAGTAAACATCCCTCATTCGATATAACGCCCAAAATGGGGCCAAATCAGGCAGCCTGTGACAACATGATTTGTTGAGCTTCCGACACTTCAACGTAATAGCCGTCAGGATCTTTAACCACGCAGTGCCCATTTTTATCAGAAAGCACTTCTCCACCGAAATATTTCGCGGTTTGACTCACTGCCGCCATATCATCACACATAATGTGAATATGGCGATTATGCAGCGCTAGTTCATCGGGCAGTACCGCCCAAAGCTGTGAAAAACCGATCACGGTATGAGTGATATCGCCAGCTGAGGCCATAACTGCCCAAGTTAATCGATTTTTTGGATCATCAGTGACATTTAGTAATTCCAGCCCCAGTACTTCTGAGTAAAACTTAATGGATTGATAGATATTTGTTACTTGTAAAACCCGATTAGATTTACCCATTTTCGGTCCTTTTTTATCCATAGTTATTCGCTCCAAGCGCTAAAAAACAAACTTACCCACCGTGGATGTTGGGATCTTTAGAACCCCAGAAACAGGACCAGTTCCCGATTAACGGTCGTATTGGTGTTACAAAATCGATTTTTAACCCGAAACATATCAAACTGACCGAAGAACGCATGGCTGCTGAACGGTGATACACTGCTAGATTCCAGACAACACAAACAATCTATTTGATAGAGGCGAATCCCATATGCCCGGCCGTATTACACGTTTATTTCCGGTTTTTGCCATTGCGGCGGGTATGGCCGGATACTTGGCTCCTGAGGCTTTTGGATCTCTGAAATCCGCGATTGTGCCGTTGTTGGCACTGATTATGTTTTTGATGGGTGTAACACTATCTGCCGCGGATTTTACTCGCGTTTTGCGTATGCCATTAGCCGTATTAACCGGCGTTGGGCTGCAATTTTTGATTATGCCTACGTCTGCGCTCGCATTGACACATATCTTTGATCTCGGCGACTTCGCCGCTGGCGTCATATTAGTCGGATGCTGTTCAGGAGGAACCGCATCAAACTTGATCTGCTATTTGGCGCGTGGAGATTTGGCGTTATCAATAACCATGACGCTGACAACGACATTGATTGGCGTATTCCTCACGCCACTACTCGCCTGGCAACTGCTGGATGTATCTTTGGCGGTTGATTACCATGCGATGTTTATCACCATTTTCAAAATTGTTTTCTTGCCCGTACTACTCGGCATCGCAGTGAACTACGGACTGCGCAGCATGGTTATCCGAATAACGCCTGCGATACCGGCATTATCGGTTGCTGCAATCTGCTTCATTATCAGCATTGTAGTTGCGTTAAACGCTGATCGTTTGCTAACTGCTGGGGCATCTCTGGTATTGGTTGTTATGCTCCACAACCTTATCGGTCTTGGCTTAACTTACCAAGTTGCAGGCTGGTTAGGGTTCTCAGAATCTGTTCGAAGAACGCTGGCAATCGAAGTCGGCATGCAAAACTCAGGCTTGGCAGTCGCTTTGGCGCTCAAGTTTGTCACCCCAGCTGCTGCGCTTGCAGGTGCTCTTTTCAGTATTTGGCATAACCTATCTGGCTCCATCCTTGCCAGTTATTGGAGCCGCAGAACCCAGATCGAATAATCTCGAATAACAAATTATCCATGTGATTGTTTTGTGATATTTTTGTGTCGCGCATGGGATTTGTTGGGCCTATTCTGCTGATAATCTCAACATGCCGTCCCAGCCAGCAAGATCTATCAAATGTGTTAGGCGTCGCAATAATTAGTTTGCGTGTGCTAAATACGCTTAGCTCTATGCTTTTAGGGCGTCGATAAAACGTACAGCGGGTTCGCCACGTCAAACGGACTCAGACAAGTGATAACCTTACCATCCACAATTAAAACAGAGATGCCGCCATGCAACGACTGAACTCCACGATACTGGCGTTGGTAGCCACGCTGATTCTATTGACAGCACCCGCTCACGCTGTAGAAAAAATGCCCTACTCTCCAGAGGCATTTGCCAAGGCTCAAAAAGCCGGTATACCAGTATTGATCGATGTCTACGCCGACTGGTGTCCGACCTGCGAGCGGCAACAGATTATTCTTAAGCGCTACATGCGAGAGAACCCAGATTCGCCACTAAAAATCATGGTTATTGACTACGATAAAAACAAAAACTGGGTTAAGGCGTTTCGTGCGCCACGCCAGTCAACACTCTATCTATATAAAGATAATGAACAACTTTGGTTTGCCGTTGCGCCAACAAGCAGCCGCGTTATCTACGCGGCCATTGAAAAAGTCATTGGCAAAACACCGTCAGACAATAGTTAATCCAAATTAACATTCCAGGTAAGCTGTATGGAATTTTCTGCCATCCCGCTGGCATTTTTTGCTGGCGCAGTGGGACTATTGTCTCCCTGTGTACTCCCCATGATACCGGTTGTCACGGCATCCGCGATGCGAAGCTCCAAGGCGGGGTTATTATTTCTTGCACTAGGCATTAGTCTCGCATTTGCGGTCTCAGGAACGATACTGACCTATATCTTGCTGAATGCCGGTATTTCACCGGATGTACTGCGAGAGGTTTCAGCGACACTGATGATTATCATGGGCATTGTGCTTGTTATTCCTAGAGCCACAGACGCCATGAGCCAGGCACTGGCGAGACTACAAGCATTCTTCCCTGCCCCGAATGCCACCCAGCAGTCTGCCGCCGGGCAGTTTATCGTTGGCTGTTCGCTTGGATTTGTTTGGCTCCCCTGTGTCGGCCCCACCATCGGCAGCGCAATAGCCTTAGCCTCAACGGGTCAACAAATGGGAATGGCATTCTTGGTTATGCTGTCTTTTGGTATCGGCAGCGCCCTGCCGTTAATTGTTATCGGTTATTTAATAACATTACCGGCTGAGAAACTCGCCATCGGTGGTAAAATCGGCAAATGGGTGTTGGCATTAGCACTAATTGCGTTGGGTATAACAATACTGACCGGCGTCGACCGGATGCTCGAAGCGTGGGCTATGCATATTCTGCCCGACTGGATTTTCGAATACTGAATCATCACCGTCAATGACCTCTCTGTGTTCGAGTATTCTTTAAACTCTCTGGCAATGACCGACAGCAACAGCTAGCTTTTCAATTGCCACACCGAGGGGACTTCTGTCATATACCCATCTGTGATGAAACCGGTCAAAAAATAGGCGACAAATATAGTAATGACAACCCGTCTAATCTGCGCTCTCCTGCTTCCAGCCATCTTCGCAGGGTGCGCAACGCCAACATGGCACGGCCATCCACGTCCGACGGCCCATGCCGTGGAACTCGCGTTAAGCAATTCTGACACCAAAGCACAGATATGGGATCTGGATGTTAATTCACTACCCGAATTCGATGTCCCGCAAAAAGTTCGCCCGTGCTGTGCTTTTGGCAATGAGCAAAAAGTAGAAATCGGATTTGTGCCTATTCCGTTATTTCGCTTGGGGAATTCAGTGAGCTTCAGCGAGATTGGCCCTCACCGTTTCGATGCGGGCTCCTTCCCGAATACGGTGAAGGGGGCCAGCGCAAATGGACTAAGCGGTGGAGAAAATAACGGCATCATTTACACGCTCCGCGGCGGGTTTATTGATCTTGCACACGTCAGAGATACCGCAGACGATACCGTTGCGCTCTTTTTTATTATTATCCACCATCTTGGGCAACCCCATACCATCGAGCTTCCCAGCGAGATAGGCCCGCGCTATATCCAAATGAAAGCATTTGATACGTCAGGATTATCCGCTAAGCAACGCTGGTATCTCGCAGCAGAATTGGCTGCGCGCCTCGCTTACTTCAAAGCGGAATCACATGAAATCGCTCAATGGCACGGCTACACAAGTTTTGCGGGCTGGCCAGAAGAAATATCGGGCTATTCACCTGAAGATCTCTACTCCAATATGCTCGGCGCAAAACTATCGCTTGCGCTCATCCACTCAAAACTGGTTTTAAATGATCAGCTCTACAACCAGTCAATGACCGTCTGGTTAAGTGAATTTATCCAATGGCTCGAACCGGTATCCAAACAACAAACAAACACCATGTTTTCGATCGTCGATGGCTACTGGTGGGATAGCTGCAAGCCTATACCGGATAAATTCATGGTACTCATGCGTCACTTTCGCATGGGAGATGAACAACATCCTTATCGAGTGCCAGAATCTCTCGCGCGCAGCAATAGTGAATGGCCAACGGTTTCAGCGCTCTATGAACATATGCCTTCCGCGCACACACTCAGCCTGCCAAGCCAGCTGTATGGCTTCCCGCTGAATCAGCTTGCTACGCTGAATATGGATATTTCCCCGACATTTCAGCCGCGATTTGCGCATATTCCCGATATTCTCTGGCGATCAGGTTTTGACCAATCCCAATTTAGCGAAATTGCACTTTGGGATCACAAAGAAGACGAATTACAGCTCGCCGCGCTCAGTAACTCAGAACAATGCGTACAAATCGAGCAAAAGCCGGATAAAACCCTTATTATTCACCCTCGCCGTAAACACTGAACATAGAGCCGGCACAAATTGGCTCACTCTCTTTTAACGAGGCCATCAGATAGACAATGACAGCACCGACACTCACAAAAGTGGAAGTCAGAAAACGATCCCGTGTACTTCACCTCGAATACAATAACGGTGAATGCCACGATTTAAGTTTTGAATTTCTGCGCGTTTGGTCGCCCAGTGCCGAAGTTAAAGGCCATGGAGTTGGTCAGGAAACACTGCAAATCGGCAAGGAAGATGTGCAAATTACCGACCTAGAACCGGTAGGCAACTATGCCGTGTTATTGATATTTGATGATGGTCATGATTCCGGTATTTTCAGCTGGTCGTATTTATACGAGCTTGCAAGCAATCGCGAAACCTACTGGAACGACTACCTTAATCGCCTGAAAGCGGTGGGAAAGACACGAAAAACGGCCTCTCCGTCACTATCAGTCGTGCAAACTTTCGACCCGAATAACCCAACCGGTTAATTCGTTACTCGCTGTAGTTTACGACCGCTCAAAAAATGCCTTCACAACTCGTTGTAGATCAGCCGGGTAAATAACTGTTTTGGCGTTCTCTGACTCAGCTAATTGCTCAATCGACCGGATGTATTTCTCACCTAACAGGTATGCAACCGGCGTTTGGCTATCCCCGATCGCACTACTGACACGTTCAATCGCCGCCTTACTCGCATCGGCAAGAATAACTTGCGCTTCAGCATCGCGCTTGGAAGCTTCAAGCCGGCCTTCCGCTTCCAAAATCTGAGCTTCCTTCTGCCCGCCTGCGCGCGTAACTGTCGCTCGTCTCGCACGCTCTGCGGCTGCTTGTTCCTCCATTGCATGCTGCATGGTGGGTGATGGGTTAATATCCTGAATTTCGACGGTTTTCAGGGTAATCCCCCAATCTGCGATTTCGTCAGAAATAGCCGCCTTCAACCGCGCCTTGATGGCGTCTCGCGATGATAAAGATTCATCCAAAGTCATATCGCCAATAATCGATCGCAAAGACGTCTGCACCAGCGTTTGAATCGCCAGTTTGAAATCTTCAACACCGTATACAGCCTTCTCCGGCTGCACAATATTGATGTAGGCAACAGCATTGGTCACGATTACTGCGTTATCTTTGGTAATGACTTCCTGGGCGGGGATTTCAAGAACAATATCCTTAGTCGTAACGCGATAAGCCACAGCATCAATGTAAGGAATGATCAGATTTAACCCCGGCGTGAGCGTCAGATGGTATTTACCCAGACGCTGAATAACCCACTTGGACCCTTGAGGAACCAGTTTCACCCCCATAAACAGCGTAACAAATGCTAGAAACAGCAAAGCTGCTGCAACAATCAAACCCGTCGTCATAATCATTCCTCATTGTTGAATAACTATTGAGATAAACACAGAGTACTACCGCCGAATTGCTTAACGCCCGCTGCTTTCTATGGCAACACGGTTGCCGGATATATTTACAACCTTCACGCTATCACCAACGCTGACCGCCTTTTCGGCAAAGAACATCCATTCATCACTACCAAGAATTGGCGCGGGAAAGCGCACCTTTCCCTTCAGGCCATGACTGGTAACATGAACCACTAGTCCAACCTCTCCGATCATGCTCTCAAGGCCCAACCCGGCCTTGGTCTTATCAATAGACAACGGCTTGATGATTTTGAACCAAAGCCCCGCAAACGATACCGACAATAAACCCCAAATCACTAACTGCCACTCGAGTGCTAATTCCGGAAATACCCACAGCAAAGCACCAACAATCAGCGCTCCGCAGCCAAACCAGAACAAGGTGAAACTAGGCAATAGAATCTCCATGCAAATCAACAAAACACCAAAAACAATCCAATGCCAAAACTGAAAAACAATATCCATAAAGGCCCTATTAGGTATAAGCGAATACTACGCATAGATTGTGCAAGCAAAGTAGCACTCTGAATACTAACTATAGAGTGTTATATACTTTGAGGGTTTGGCAGGTCAGCAAATCTATCGAGAAAAGAAATACCCGCCCGTTGGATGCATATCAAAGCAAGGACATTTCGGGGGGCATTTCTGTGCAAAGGCTTGTTATACTGCAATCAAACTCGGCCCAACCAACCATGGATGCCCACTATGTCGAATCAGCATATTCATGAACTTCTTAACCAGCTCAAGCAAGAAATTGCTGAAAGCGGGCAGATGTCGGAAGACACACGTGTATTGTTGGAATCTCTCTCCAGCGAGGTTGATCAGGCGACTAACCCCGATCAAGATCAACCCGAATCGATGATGGATACCGCCATGGAATTGGAAGCTTCGTTCGCCAGCAAGCACCCAGTTGCTGAGGGGCTCATCCGTGAAGTGATTGATGCGCTAGGTAAGATGGGAATTTGAAAACACGATTACTCGATAAAAAACAGGCTGAATGCCTGTTTTTTTATGCGCAAAAATAACCGCTGAAAATACGACACGCAGCAACCTTCAGCATCACAGAAACGACCGATCTAGCTTAACGCATCAGCATTAGAAACAATTCTTACAGGAAAAATTAAAGGAAGAAAAAATAGAATGTATCAATAAATTGGTAGGACTAGGCAGATTCGAACTGCCGACCTCTACCATGTCAAGGTAGCGCTCTAACCAACTGAGCTATAGTCCTACTTCAGGTTTCGTTAATAATTAACAACTTAGCTACGGATAAATCGAACATTCGACATCAGTAAGTTGTTAACTCAACGAGGAAGTGGCGAGCATTATACTGAACCCAAAACCGCTGACAACCCTGATTGTACATAAAAATGAAAGATTTAAGCATCGGGCAAAGCCAGCCGCTTAAATCATCACTAGAATGCACAAAAACCACCCAGACTGGTGAAATAATGGGCGTTTATATTATCGGAATGCCTGCTGCTTTAACTTCTGCAACTCATCTCTAAGATTGGCAGCATCCTCAAATTCAAGATTCTTCGCATGCTCATGCATACGATTTTCAAGCGCCTCGATGTGTTTTTCGAGCTGCTTGGGTGTCATCGACTTAACTTTTGCTGCCTCTGCGACTGAGTCTTTACCCTGCTTGGCTTTACGCTTACCACGAGAGCCCGGTATCACTGCACCTTCAAGAATATCTGCAACGCTCTTTTTCACACCTTTTGGCGTAATACCGTTCTCTACATTAAACGCCAGCTGCTTGGCGCGACGTCTATCAGTCTCATCCATCGCACGCTGCATCGAGCCGGTAATTCTATCCGCATACAATATCGCTCGACCGTGTAAGTTACGCGCTGCACGGCCTATCGTCTGAATCAAAGAACGCTCAGAACGCAAGAAACCTTCTTTGTCCGCATCGAGGATTGTCACCAACGATACTTCTGGCATATCAAGGCCCTCTCGCAACAGATTGATACCGACCAGAACGTCAAATTCACCCAATCGAAAATCTCGAATGATCTCTACACGCTCAACTGTATCAATATCGGAATGCAGATAACGCACACGAACACCGTTATCAGCCAAGTAATCCGTCAGATCTTCTGCCATGCGTTTTGTTAATACGGTAACCAATACGCGCTGATCCATCTTCACCGTTGCCTGAATTTCGTCAAATAGATCATCAACCTGATTACCGGCAGGTTTAACGATGATTTCAGGGTCAACCAAACCGGTTGGGCGCACGATTTGCTCAACTGTTTGATCACCATGCTCAAGTTCATACGCACCCGGTGTTGCCGAGACACAAATCATCTGACCAACAATAGATTCCCACTCTTCAAAACGCATGGGCCGGTTATCCAGCGCTGATGGCAGCCGGAAACCGTATTGAACGAGTGTTTCTTTACGCGAGCGGTCACCTTTATACATCGCGCCGATTTGCGGAATCGTGACATGCGACTCATCAACAACCACCAACGCATTTTTGGGCAAGTAATCAAAAAGCGTCGGTGGTGGCTCGCCCGTCCCGCGACCGGATAGCCAACGTGAATAGTTTTCTATACCTGTACAAAATCCCAACTCGCGCATCATTTCAAGATCATAGCGGGTCCGCTGCTCCAGTCGCTGAGCTTCGACCAGCTTGTCATTCTTGCGCAAGTAGTCGAGCCGTTCTCGCAGCTCCTCCTCAACACTATCGATGGCTTTCAGTAAAGTTTCACGCGGCGCTACATAGTGTGTCTTCGGATAAATCGTAAAACGCGGCACCTTTCGAATAACATGCCCGGTCAACGGATCAAATACAGCCAGCTGCTCGATTTCATCATCAAACAGCTCAATTCTGATGGCTTCGAAATCAGAATCTGCCGGATAAACATCAATAACGTCCCCACGAGCACGATATGTACCGCGATAAAAATCTTGATCGTTACGTGTGTACTGAAGCTCGGCTAATCGGCGCAGTATCTCACGTTGATCGATCTGATCTCCACGATCTAGATGCAGCATCATGCTCAAATAAGATTGTGGGTCACCCAAACCATAAATCGCCGATACTGTCGCAACAACGATACAGTCTTTACGTTCCAGCAGTGCTTTGGTGGCAGAGAGACGCATTTGCTCGATATGCTCGTTAACCGACGAATCCTTATCAATAAAGGTATCGGATGAAGGCACATAGGCTTCGGGCTGATAATAATCGTAATAAGAAACAAAGTACTCGACGGCGTTGTTTGGAAAGAACTCTTTGAACTCGCCGTACAGCTGAGCGGCCAACGTTTTATTGTGGGCCATAATAATCGTAGGACGTTGCAGCTTCTCAATGACATTGGCAATGGTAAACGTCTTACCCGAGCCGGTAACGCCAAGTAAAATCTGAGTACGCAGCCCGGAATCAATCCCCTCAACAAGGGATTCAATGGCAACGGGTTGATCGCCTGCCGGCTGGTAGGAAGATCGGACCTCAAAAGGTTTATTCATAAATTGGGCAATCTTTATACAAATGCGGGATTTTTAAGAGTTTTTTCAGCGTTTTTCGCGGAAAGGTATTGACGAATTTCTATGTTATCAATAGTATACGCGCCATCGCAAGGTTACACCGCATGTAACTTCCGCGATCACCAATCCGCCTTAGCTCAGTTGGTAGAGCAAATGACTGTTAATCATTGGGTCGCTGGTTCGAGCCCAGCAGGCGGAGCCAAATTTGAAAAAGCTTGCAGCGATGCAAGCTTTTTTTTGCTCAAAAATACCTACATCGTAAACGCTCAAGAATAATTTGAGATCGGTTAGCAAGGTAGTAATTCCAAACCCATCAACCGATATGACGGGTAACTGGCACTCAATAATCGGCAAGCAACGCTCACCGACTACCTAACCAATATTCAGAAATCGCCAATCACTACGAACGCCTTGCGTCACACAGTGAAACCAATATTTGTTTAGCGTGCACAACAGTCTGCTCAGTCGCGGCAAGAATATCATCCAACGTAATCGGCTCATCACTTAACCCAGCCGCCTTATTGACCACCATACAAATGCTGGCGTAGTTCAATTCCAATTCACAAGCCAACGCAGCCTCAGGCATACCTGTCATGCCCACGAGATCACAACCATCACGTTTCATTCGCCGAATTTCCGCAGCAGTTTCTAATCGCGGCCCCTGCATCGCCCCATAAACACCACCATCCTTAACACTAATACCCGCTGAAGCAGCCGCAGCAGTTAGGGAACTGCGTAGAGATGATGTATAAGGCTCGGTAAACTCAATGTGCTGCAGTTGCACTCCTGGCCCATCACAGAAGGTGAACTCCCTATCGTAGGTGTAATCAATAATTTGATCAGGAATACACAAATCGCCAGTACTGCAATCATCCGCAATACCACCAACGGCGTTAACCGCAACAATCTCCTCTACGCCCAACGACTTAAGCGCCCAAATATTTGCCCGATAATTCACCAAATGTGGCGCAAGGGTATGTTCAAACCCGTGCCTGGCAATAAATAACAGTGTCTCGCCGTTTAATTCACCTGTCAGAATATTTGACGAAGGCTCTCCATACGGTGTTTGCACGAATTGTTCAGCCAGTATTTGCAATTCGGCTAATCGAGTAAGGCCTGTGCCGCCAATAATGCCTAACATATCTTTATTCTCGTTGTATCTACTGTCATTTTAAGATCAGACAGTTTACCGCAATTCTGCACCGTCAGTTAGATGAAGCTGAGCCGTCCGGCTCAATCGAAACTACCTCGTTAGCTAGCGGCTCGCCGCCCTCGCCAAATAGAACGGTCGTTGTCGGAAACGCAATTTCAGCCCCATGTTGTTCGATAATATCTATAATCTTCAACATCACATCTTCTTTAATATGATGAAATTCAATCCAGTTGGTTGTTTTAGTAAAGGTATAAATAAAGAAATTCAACGACGAAGCACCGAAGCTGACAAGATTCACAATCATGGTCGCGTTCTGTTCGATATCATTGTGCCGCTGCAACATTTGACGAACATCATCGACGATGGCTTTAACAACCCTGCCGTCGTCATAACGTACACCGATGGTTTCATAGATGCGTCGATTCAACATGCGAGATGGGTTCTCAACACTGATATTCGCAAACACAGAATTCGGCACGTACAACGGCCGTTTATCAAAAGTGCGAATCATCGTCAGCCGCCAACCAATCCGTTCGACTGTGCCCTCTATTTGCCGATCCGGTGACCGAATCCAATCTCCTTCTGAAAACGGACGATCCAAATAAATCATCAATCCACCAAAAAAATTCGCTAACAGATCTTTGGAAGCAAAACCCAGCGCCACACCACCAATGCCGCCAACCGCCAATATACTCTGAATATTGAACCCGATTTTTTGCATAATATTCAGCGCAAAGAAAATAATGATCAACGTCTGCAATAGTCGGCTGATCGCAAGGACAGTCGTCATATCCGCTGTACCGTGATCTTTGAATACGATTTTTGCGCGTTCAATAATCCGGAATGAGGCCCAACAAATTACAGCAGCAACCAACACATCAACAACAGTCGATACATTAGCGAGCACAGATTTTCCGATCAGCTTAACCGGCAGTGCTAACAACATGGAATAAACCGCGTATATCAACACCAGTATTGATAGAGGTTTGGAAATTCCCCAGGTTACTATGCTGGGCCAGGGCAAATTCCGATCTGCCAGTTTTGACGTTAGTGTTCGCAAGAATTTTTGCAAAACCGTGTTCAACACAACAGCGCCAATCAAAATCACGCCAAGTGTGATCAACAGTCGATAAAGATCTGTCAGTGTTGAAAGGTGCAAGAATGCGAGTACTGCATCCATGATTATCTCCGTCAATTGAAACCGATGCGTGCATGCCGCGTCATTTCAGGGGCTACCGTATGAGATAGCATAGCTCCAAGTGATAGAGGAGCCCTACAATCACTATCACCCTGACATGAGCGCCGTGTTTTGGCTTGCACTGAGTGTATATCTGTATACAATTACAGTTACTGTATGTAAATCCATACGTATATTTTTATACAGTTTAAATACACAAACTGTAATCTCAAAAGTCATTCAAAAGGCAGCGCCATGATTAAGTTGACCAAAAGGCAGCAGGAAGTTCTCGATCTAATTAAGCGCTATATCGGTGAAACCGGATTTCCACCTACCCGCGCTAATATCGCCGCCGAGCTAGGGTTTCGGTCGCCAAACGCTGCAGAAGAGCATTTGAAAGCCCTCGCGCGCAAAGGCGCCATCGTAATGACACCCGGTGCATCTCGCGGCATACGTATTCCGCAAGAAGAAAACCCTGGGCTTCCTATCGTTGGTAAAGTCGCCGCTGGTAATCCAATTATCTCTGCAGACAACATCATGGATCGCTGTGAAATTCCCGCCAACTTCTTTCGCCCCGGTGCAGATTACCTGCTTCAAGTTCAAGGTGATAGCATGGTCGATGTCGGCATCATGGATGGTGACCTTCTAGCCGTGCACAATACTAACACAGCAAATGAGGGAGAGATCATCGTCGCACGTGTTGACGATGAGGTCACCGTCAAACGATTAAAACACGGTGCACAGAAACACGAAATTTTGCTGATTGCGGAAAACCCAGAATACAGCCCAATCGAAGTTGATTTGCGTGAACAACAATTTTCTATCGAAGGCATCAGCGTTGGGGTTATTCGTCGTACCCACTAAAACACTCTCTGTAACCCGTTCGTCAAATATCCGTCACATTACTGACTTGTTCACTGGCGGATTTTTTGTCTCTTGTCTACCCAAGTTTCTAACAAAGTTTTCCACAATTTCTGTGGAAAACTTATTGGATAGAAGTTTCAAACACGCCTGAAAACCCCGTCATTGCTACAATCCTGTCAAATTGCATCATTTTTATACAGAAATTTCTTCGCTATAATTATCAACAACTTACGTCTATTTCTTGATCAAAAACTGCAGTATCACAACTAAGTTATTGATAACAGACTTGACCGATTACATTGAATAAAAAAACGCCAATGATGGGATAACTTTTACCCCTTCATTGGCGTCGACATAGAATATTGGTTATAAAGCAGCCCGTAAATGGCTTGAAATATGACGTTTAATTGACAGTCCGCACCTGAATCGCATCAACATTATCTTTGACAATCAAGTCTGAAATAACCACAAACTGATCGCCGGAAACAGCCTCGTCCGCCGCAACTAACTTGTTAAACGCTTGAGCAAGCATTACCTCGGAATCGGGGTCTCTATCAATTAGGCGCGGATACACACCGCGCTGCAATAGCAATTGACGTTGAACTGCTGGTTCAAACGTAAACGCATAAATTACAGACTTTTTAGGCCGAGAAAGACACGCCGACAACGCCATCTTACCTGCACGTGTAATCACCAATATTCCTTTTGCATTAATCGCATCAGCTAAACGAACAGCACTGTAGGCCAGCTCTTTCTTGGCATCTTCTCGATCCCAATTTTCGCTAAAGTTCAGGCATGGCTGCGTCTCTGACACCGTGGATACCCGATGTAAATAATCGATACTTCTGATTGGATGTTTACCCACGGTGGTTTCACCCGACAACATAATGGCATCAGCTTCTTCGTAGACCGCATTCGCAATGTCCGTCACCTCTGCGCGCGTTGGAATGGGGTTCTCTATCATGGATTCCAACATGTGGGTCGCAACAATAACCGGGCGCCCGATAATCGCACAACGTTCAATAATATGGCGTTGCACACGCGGTAGGTCTTCAATATTGATTTCTACACCCAAATCACCACGAGCAACCATAACTGCATCGGCCACCTGGATAATTGCATCGATGTTACTGAGACCTTCTTGATCTTCAATTTTGGCGACGATCTTAATGCTGCTGTTATGTTTATTGAGCAGCTCGCGCAGTTCCAGTACGTCATCCGGTGTTCGCACAAATGACAGCGCAATAAAATCCACAGTTTGTTCAATCGCAAAGAGGATATCTTTATGATCTTTTTCGGTAATTGCGGGCAAATTAACGCGAATGCCGGGCAAATTCACATGCCGCTTACTTTTTACGACGCCGCCGTCCACAACCATGCATCGCAGCGTTCGGTTGTCTTTATCCAGAACATCCAGATTAATCAATCCATTATCGACTGTGATACGGTCGCCGACTTCAACGCTGGTGATCAAATCTTCGTAATTAATTTGCAAAGAACTTTCTTCAACATTCTCGCTACCACGCACCGATACGGTGATTTCATCACCTTCTGCAAGTTTAAGCTCGTCTTGAAGCATACCGGTTCGGATTTCCGGGCCTTGGGTGTCCATCAAAATGGCAACAGGCTGCTCACGTTCCGCATTCATGGCCTTAATATGGTTAATGATATTAAGACAAGACGGATGATCGCCATGGGACATATTCAACCGCGCAATATTCATCCCAGCGTCAGCCATGGCAGCGAGCATTTGCGGAGAATCCGTTGCAGGCCCAATCGTACAGATGATTTTTGTGTGTCGCATGCGTGCTCCTTAAGCAAGCAAATATCAGAGTCATACAAGGTCAATGGTGTTGAGACCCCAGTATTCCAATACTTTAACGCAAAAAAATTGAAGATATTGCGTCTGATTCAAGCGCAACGCAGAATAGCCCTCCGGCATCATGCATCTCTCTTCGCTATATCTCATCGCTATCTTATGCGCAAAAATAAAGCCCTGCAGCTTCGCTAACAGGGCTTTCTCTCTAGCCGTTTCGTAACATCAATGGTGTTGACCACTGCGCCACTGAGCAGGATTCTAACGGTTAAGCAAAAACAAACCGTCGACGTAGATCAAACCCTGTCGCAAAAAGCGATTCCCTATCATTGAGAGACCACCGCAGAACCCGGCGTACAAACAACACAGACAACCGCTTGGGCAACTATCATTACATATACGCGTTGGAAGTATCAGTATGGTCAGTTGAATCCCGAACTGCTGTCAGCTCAGGAATCTGATCCATTAAGGTCTTTTCAACACCGTGCTTCAACGTCATATCAACGGCAGCACACCCTTGGCAACCTCCGCCAAACTGCAAAATCGCTACTTTTTCTGCCGTTACTTCAATCAGTGATACTTCACCGCCATGTGATGCCAGAGACGGATTAACTTCATTGTATAAAACGTAATTAATTCTGTCTTCGAGTGGGCTATCGTCACCAACACGCGGCATCTTGGAGTTTGGCGCTTTAATGGTCAGCTGGCCGCCCATTCGATCTTTGGAATAATCAATTTTTGCGTCTTCAAGAAACGGCAAACTGCGACCGTCGAGATACACTTCGAATTTATCATTGTGCAGAGTATCGTCTTCTTCTTTAACGTCATCTTTACGGCAATACGCGATACAGGTTTCTGCCTTCGGGGTACCAGGCTGATTGATAAAAATCCGGATACCAAGCACATCGTCATCCTGCTTATCTAACAGTTCGAACAGATAATCGATTGCTGAGTCTGAGATTGTGATCATTGAATAACCTTGTCTTGACGTGGGGTATTTGTCTATGAGAGAACCCAATTTTACTCGGTTTATACCCGTTACGAAAGCATCGCATGAAAAAGCACCATTATCCGCCATAAGCCCAAGGTTCTGGAAATGTCGAATACCAATTTTCAGCGAGATAAAGACGAATACTTGGCATTCTGTATAAGTTACAAGCAATATAACCTTAGAAGGTTATTGTCGTTCTTATGACCGCCAAACTGAGCTAAAATGTCACGGTGTGATCCTGCATCGGAACACTTCGGGAACGAATCCCTGACACTTGATGGTCGCCTATACATTCTTCGGGCATCCAGTGCGGATAAGGCAAGTGATGGAAAACAAACAAAAAAGCGAAAAAACGGATGTTATTTGTACAATTTATCGACTTATAGCCAGGTTTTTTGACGCTACAGCCCCCACCGCAGTAAAATTTAGCGACTCCTATCCATGGCAAGACGCCCTGCAGAAATTGCATCAGCAATTCGGTACGTCAATACAATGATAAAAAACCAGTCCGTGCGTTTTCTCTCCCAGCTATTGCTATTCAGCTGGAGCTTTTTCGCCGTTTCAGCGAACGCATCTGAATACCTGCCCGAAGGCACAACCATCGAAGCCGAGCTTTTGGTGTCGCCCGTTAAATCACTGCAGGAAATTAAAGACAACTACAAAGACTTACGCTGGCTGCCGCTAGAAAGACAAAGTGGCTATATTAACGCCCCCGAGGGCTCCACTTGGGTTAGGGTCACTATCAGCAACCGCGGCATTAATGATCATGCTCGTATGCTGGAGTTGGCGTTCCCGGCGCAATCGGTAGATTTGTATCGCGTACACCCTCTAACTCCAGCGCAAACTGCACCGTCAACGACCGGCCCTATCGCTTCAGCTAGCCCACAGCCGACAGCTACCGAAAATAACGCTGCGAATTTATTTGCTCGCACACATTCCGGTGCAGAACTGGTTATGACTGAAGAGCACATGGATCTTGGCCACCAACACCGCTTCTCCAGCCGCCCGATTAACTATAGGAATATTCTCTATCCCATTGACCTGCGTGCCGGCGAAACAACCACACTATTGTTCCGGGTCGATCACTATTTCGATCAACTGATCAAGATCATTCCGTGGGATAGCGAAAACCTACAGAAGCTGAAAACGCAGGAACATGTCTTTTTTGGCATGATCTACGGATCATTGTTCATGATCATTATTTACAACCTATTTATCTGGTTCTCCATTCGCGAGCGAAGTCATTTACTATTTGTCTTTTTCGGCACGGCGACCGGCTTATTCATGTCGATGCATGAAGGCCACTTTGCACAGTTTGTTGCACCGGAAGCTCTTTGGCCAAAAGACATGTTTTACGCCATCATCGCAGCACTCATGTGTATCGGGTTCACGTTTTTTTCCTCGTCGTTTCTGGATCTCAATCGGTGGTCGCCCAACCTTACGCGTATGCTATTAGGCGCTGGGGCTGTCGCTGCAACGGTCATTATTCTGATCGGTCTCAGCGATGAACCTATTGTCTTCTCTCCGTACTTACTGCTGATTGTTATCTCTCTCTATGTTTGCGGTATTTATGCCGGGCTATATATCCGCAACCAAGGCATTGCCTCTGCAGGGTATTTTTCGCTGGCGATCTTCCTCTGCACACTCGGGTTGATGCTCGATTTTGGTTCCAATATCAGTGTATTGCCGTGGACACGATGGTCGTTTAGTTATGCGTCAATCGGCAACACTGCAATGATTTTGGTGTTTGCATTCGCGCTTGCCGACAAAATGCGCCAACTCAATAACGAAAAACTCGACACCACCTATCAATTGATGAAGCTGACCGAAGAAAAAGCACAAAGCAACATCGAGGTGTACAAGAGCAAACTCAACGAAGTGCAGCTAGAAAAACGTGCTGACGAAGCTAAGATTGAAAGCCGCGCGAAAAGCGAATTTTTGGCGACGATGAGCCATCAGATTCGTACGCCAATGAATGGCATTTTGGGCATGACCGAATTACTGGACGACACAGTGCTTGAGGATGATCAGCGCCATTTTGTCTCATCAATCAACAAATCCGCGAAATCACTACTGAACGTCATCAACGATCTACTGGATTACTCAAAAATAGAATCGGGCACGATGGCGCTGGAATCCAAGCTGTTTAATCTTGAGCGCATCATCGACGATTGCATCAACATCTCTGCACTCAAAGCCACCGAAACCAAACTCAATTTCGTCGGCTATGTCGCGCCGGATACCCACCTCCAGCTAAAAGGTGATGCGCCTAAAATACGTCAGGTCACGCTTAACCTGCTGAATATCGTGTTTGGCTTCTCAAGCGGCGGTACCGTTGTATTAAAAGCCTCACAAACCGGCAAAAACACCGTAAACAGCACCGAAGTACGTGTTGAAGTTGTTAGTAAAGGCGTTTTACTCACCGAAGAAGATGTCACGAGCTTACTTCAACCTTTTAATGACGCTGCCAAATCGAGCAAACAGAAAGGCCAAGAAATCGGCCTTGCCGTCAGCCGAGAATTGATCGAACTGATGCATGGTCGGCTCGGCATCGATCGCGATGAACATGTTAATAGCACGACGCTTTGGTTTACCACACGCCTGCTGCTGCCGCACACCAACGAGATGCAACGCTTGATGGATCGCTCCAAAATACTCAGCGGCCGCCGCCTATTAATTTGTGACGACAACGAAGAAATCGTCACCACCATTAAAGGCCTGACCGAATCCTGGGGCATGCAATGCAACACCTGCAGTAGCGCTAGGGATGCCAGCGAATTGCTTCTCCATGACGATAGCGCTTACCAGGTGCTGATGATTGCTGAAGAGTTTCTAACGCCAGAAGTACAGCTGGCGATTCGAAAAAGTAACGTCGACCACAATTTCATCACATCGGTAAACCTCATTACTCGTGTCCGTTTTACGATGACCCAAGCCGAGATGAAAAAACGCGGTATTCAGAGTGTGCTTGAGATCCCCTACTCGACTCTGAATCTTTACCAGTCGCTGCTAAAAAGTATGGGGATCGACAATGTCGAAGTCGACAAAACCAACGACGCACCTCTTTCGATTCTGGTTGCGGAAGACAACACCGTAAACCAAATGGTTATCGACGGACTTCTGAAGAAATTACGCTTCAAACCTCGGCTTGTTAACAATGGCCTCGAAGCCGTGAACACGTTTCTTGATGAATCCACCGAGTTCAATCTGATCTTTATGGATTGCGAAATGCCAGAAATGAGTGGTTATGAAGCCTGTAAAGCCATTCGCGAATTTGAGCAAAAAAACAACACCGAACTAGCCGATCGCTCGGTCATTATCGGCCTAAGTGCACATTCAACGCCCGAATACCGCGAACAGGCCTATGAAGCCGGCATGAATGACTTTATCGTCAAACCGCTAACTATTGAGGATATCGAAGACGTTATCGAACGGATGCGAAACAACTATTTCAACGTTGATCTCACCGAATTGAACGATAACATCGATGTACCGCACGAAAGCCGTCACCGCCAGTTTCCGGATATCCTATGAATACTGACCCCCATAATCATTCCGTTGACCTCGTTATCATCGGCGGGGGCATCGCTGGCCTTTGGACACTGGCAGAAGCACGGGCCTCCGGCATCAATGCCATTTTGTTCGAAAAAGCCGACCTAGGGTGCGGCCAAACCATTGCGTCTCAGGGGATTATCCACGGCGGTTCAAAGTACGCGCTAGCTGCCAAAATGACGAAAGCAGGCAATGTAATCGGCGAGATGCCCAAGCGCTGGAAAAACGCCATCGGCGGCAAGGGCGATGTTCTGCTTAATGACATTAAAACCTTGGCGCAACACCAATACCTCGTGCCGACCAACCATACGGATACCAAACTGCTGTCGTTTTTGGGCTCGAAAACCATGGCATCACGCACGAAAACCATTACGCATAAACACCTACCAGATGCTTATAAAGCGATTGGACTTGATAACAGCATCTATCAACTGAATGAAATTGTGCTCGATATCGGTACCGTTCTGACCAGTTTTTTAAATCAGTACCAAGCATTTATGTATCAGGTTGAGGTTAACGCTGACGATATCGGCCCGCGCGAAAAAAACCAATACTCAATCAAGACCCCGGCCGGCATCATTAACACACAGCATATCCTGCTAGCTGCCGGCGAAGGATACGAACACCTCAACATTCAGGCGCCCGCTATGCAAAAACGGCCGCTGCAAATGGTGATGGCTAAAGGTGACTTGCCACCAATTTTCGCGCATTTCGTGGGCCGATCCAATAAACCGATACTGACCGTAACCTCACACGCATCTAACGGAAAAACCGTATGGTATATGGGCGGAAATCTTGCCGAAGAAGGCGTTGATAAATCGGCATCAACACTGATTGATGAAGCACGTCATCATCTCAATCAAATGATGCCATCAGTAGATACTGACCAGCTCAGCTTCGGCACGTTTCATGTCAATCGCGCTGAGCCGGCCATGAAAGGTCTGGTACGGCCCGATGATGCCTTTATTCAGAACAACAATAACATCATTGTCGGATGGCCAACCAAGCTGGCACTGGCGCCGCGTTTTGCCGAAAAAGTCGTCAATGAAGTCCATGCAACCAGCCTGCAACTGATAGGCACGATCGAACCCGTGCCGGTAATGCTGCAATCCCTACCTAGGCCCGGCATCGCCAAATACCCTTGGCACGATCTCTAATTTGCCAACTTGAACCCGGGAGCGCCACGTCGATTTGTGCGCTCCGACGCAGCCACTCGCCATTGATAAGAGCCAATACAACATACAATGAATAAAAAGCTACTTGGAAGCACAGATGTCGGTCTTAGCCCTCTGGCTTTAGGCACGGTAAAATTCGGGCGTAATCAATCAGTGAAATACCCGGGACAATTCAACCTACCGGCAGACACTGATCTAAAAAATCTACTTAGCTTGGCCCGTGACTACGGAGTTTCAACGCTAGACACCGCCCCAGCCTATGGCATCAGCGAAGAACGCCTGGGAAAACTCATGCAAGGCCAACGTAACGCCTTCGAGATTATTTCCAAAGCCGGCGAAATCTACGACACGGCGGCCGATAGCTCAACGTATCGCTTTGATGCTAAAACCCTGCGCCATTCGCTGGAAACCAGCCTGCGAACCTTAAAAACTGATTATCTGGATGTTTGGCTACTGCACTCCGACGGCAATGATCTAGACAACCTCAACGATGAGACCCTTGAAGTATTCCTAACGGCAAAACAACAGGGTTATGTGCGTGCCATTGGGATGTCGACAAAAACCGTCGACGGCGGCCGCAAAGCACTTGAGCACATGGACTGCATCATGATGGCGGCAAGCCTTTCGCATGAAGACGAAGCACCGCTATTCGATATTGCTGCATCACTAAACAAAGGTTTGTTGATGAAGAAAATTTTCGATTCAGGCTGGGCACTGACAAACGACAACAAATCACAGGTAATGGAACAAACCTACAATACACTGTTTAGCCATCAGGCTGTGTGTAGTGCCATTGTCGGCACGATCAACCCCAAACATTTGATAGAAAACACACAGGCATTTGAACAGGCCATGCCTTTAGGGAATACTGACGCTCAATAATCAGAGCCACAAATAAGCCCGCTTTACCGGCAACTCATCACACATCGACCAGCTGCCGACGATGCGGCCGTAGAATAATCATGAAAAATCGACGCCCCTGCCTGTTTCTGGATCGTGACGGTGTAATCAACCGCGACATCGCCTATGCCCACAAACCCGAAGATATAACCTTCGTACCCGGCATATTTCGACTGTGCCGTATCTTTCAACGCGCAGGCTACCGCATCGTGATAGTAACAAATCAGTCAGGCATCGCACGAGGCTATTACTCGGAAGCCGACTTTCAACACCTGACGCAATGGATGCACAACGAATTTCGTCGACGCGGCATCACTATCACTGCCACCTATCACTGCCCGCATCATCCGAACATCAGCGGCCCATGCCATTGCCGAAAGCCCGCACCGGGTATGCTCCAGCGTGCAACTAAACGCTATCAACTTGATGTTCGACACAGCGTTATGATTGGCGACAAAACCTCCGATATGCAGGCAGCCAAAGCGGCAGGCATCAAACATCGCATTCTAATCAGTCCGGAACCGCTATTCAGACACTCTAAAATGGCGACAATGCGTGTACAATACCACCGACAGATTTTTGCGCGCCTCAATGGCATTATTGATACGCGCCAACTGAAAGGCTGAACGCATGAAAGCACTAATTAAACAGCACATTCGCCAAAGCATCGAAACCAAAGAAGCGATTCTCACCGATGAGATTTGCGTCGATGCCATTCAACGAGCAGCAACTGCCTGTAAAGATGCCATTGCAGCAGGTAACAAGATATTGCTGGCAGGCAACGGCGGTAGTGCTGCAGATGCCCAACACATTGCGGCAGAGTTAGTGGGTCGATTTGAAAAAGAACGCCCCAGCATGCCCTCAATCGCGCTAACAACCGACACATCTGCACTTACAGCCATCGGCAATGACTACGGTTACGACCACGTCTTTTCGCGCCAACTACAAGGGCTTGGGCAAGCTGGCGACGTGTTTATCGGTATCTCAACCTCTGGCAATTCAGGTAACGTGATAAAAGCCGTTGATGTCGCCAAAGAAAAACAAATCACAACTATTCTGCTCAGCGGCAAGGATGGCGGCAAGCTCGCTAATATGTGCGACATCAACATCATTGTGCCTTGTGACCGCACGGCGACAATTCAAGAAAGCCATATTATGATCGGTCATATGCTCTGCGCGTTAATTGAAAACTGAAAAACGAGCAAATAAACAAGGGCTAGAAAACAAAAGCTGACTATGTCGCAGCGCCAAGCCTCAACTAAATAGAAAGCTAAGCCGATAGCTAAACCAAGATCTAAATAACCCGCTACACAACGAGCCAAACGACAAACAATGGCAGAGAACACCATGACCACAGTACCCCATACTATGCTCCCGTTGGATTTTCGCGCCGCCCGAATTTTGGTCGTCGGCGATCTCATGCTGGATCAATACTGGCTGGGACAAACCGGTAGAATTTCGCCCGAAGCACCGGTACCTGTGGTCAAAGTCACATCCACAGAAATGCGACTCGGCGGTGCCGCTAATGCGGCCTTAAATGCACGTTCTTTAGGCGCCAACGTAACGCTGGCAGGCATTCTCGGCGATGACGACAACGCAGCACACGTTCGAACGTTGCTTGACGATCAACAGATTGAAGACTTATCCGTCGTCGACACCAGCGCTTCAACCATTACCAAACTACGAATGATCAGTCGTGGACAGCATGTTGTTAGAGCTGACTTCGAAGATACCTTTTCTGACGCAGCAATTAACGCACTTGTCCAAAAAGTCAGCGATGCCATCGAAGGTTTCGATCTTATTCTTTTATCCGACTACAAAAAAGGCGCGCTCGACCACTGCGAACAGATTATCGAAGCCGCGCGTAAACACGGAAAGCCCGTTATCATCGACCCCAAAGGGCAAGACTTCAGTCATTACCGCCACGCAGCGTTATTGACACCCAACCTTAGCGAGTTCGAAGCCATTGTTGGCAGCTGTAAAGATGAGCAAGATATGTTTCATAAAGCAGACCAGCTCATCAAACAGCTCGATCTCGGTGCCCTGCTATTGACGCGAAGCGAACAAGGCATGACCCTCTTTAACCCAGATGGCTCCCATCATCACTTCAATGCCACCGCCAAAGAAGTCTATGACGTCACCGGTGCCGGTGATACAGTCATCGCCACACTGGCTTGCGCCATGACCACCGAACTGCCTCTCGACGAAGCCGTGATGTTAGCAAATACGGCCGCCAGTATTGTTGTCGGCCGAATGGGCGCCGCTACAGTCACACCGCTGGAACTCAAACTCGCGCTAGACAACGCCGGCGCTCAACCAAGCGGCATTACCACCATCGAGCAATTGGTTAAACTGGTTCAGTTTGAGCAAAGCCTGGGCAAGAAGATCGTATTTACCAATGGCTGCTTCGATATTCTCCACAAAGGCCATGCGCAGTATCTGCAGGAAGCCGGTTTGCTCGGCGACCGACTAATCGTCGCCGTCAACAGCGACGAATCCGTCGCCCGGTTGAAAGGCCCTACTCGCCCGATCAACACCGTGGATGATCGCATGGCCGTTATTTCAAGTTTGAAGTCTGTCGACTGGGTGTTGAACTTCACCGAAGACACTCCTGAAGGGCTGCTGCATGCATTAAAACCCGATATTTTAGTCAAAGGGGGTGATTACCAAATTGATCAAGTTGTCGGCGCTGACATTGTTGCCGGTTACGGCGGCAAAGTTGCAGTCTTATCGCTGCAAAAAGGCCGTTCTACCACTAATATTATCGATTCCATCAAGAGCCACTAAGCTGTAACGACCATGTTTCTGTATTATTTTCGCGTATTTTTGGTTGTCACCTATTTCCTGCTATTCAGTGTGATGGCGGTGATATTTCTGATATTCATGCCCTTTAAGCCAAATAGCAGCCGCTATGTTATGAAGCTATGGCGCCCGGCATACTTCCTCGCGAACATTCGCGTCGAACCGATCAATCCACCCACCCGCTCGCCAGAAAAACCGGTGATCTATATTGCCAACCATCAAGACCTGCTGGACATTTTTATGCTCACACACGTTTGGCCACACAACACGTTTGTGGTGGGCAAGCGCAGCATTATTTTCATTCCGTTTTTTGGTATCGCATTTTGGCTGGCTGGCAATATTTTCATCAATCGTTCTGACAAAGAAGGCGCTTGGGCATTGATGGATCAACTAGCAATGGAGATGCATGACCACCATAAGAACATCTATATTTTGCCAGAAGGCACCCGCAGCCGTGGCCGCGGCTTGTTACCATTCAAGAAAGGCGCATTTGCAACAGCAATCAAAGCCGGTGCCGACATCGTACCGATCTGCGCAAGCAGCAGCAGTAAAATTGATTTGCACAACTGGACACCCGCTAAAGGCTACATTGAATTTTTGCCACCGGTATCACCTGAAGGCTACACACTGGAGCAGGCAGGTGAACTGGCAGAACATTGCCATCAGCTGATGAAAAAAAAGATTGCCGAACTGGACGCACGCATTGACAAAGAGTCCGGCAAAACCTAACCGTTTATCCGACAATACGGCATGGAAGCAATAAAACCCTCAGACCAGACTCTGAATATCAGTCGTATTGTGTTTTTCATTCAACACCGGTGTATATCCGCGGGGTGGCGGCTCTCGAAACGAGTTAGATTGATCGTTGAAACGGATCGCAGGCACCTTACCAAAACGCCTCATCAGCTCGTCGCCATCAGTGTTTGATGGTTATCTTAAATACCACACTTGATACGTAGTTAGGAAGGAATCAATGTCGACCTATCAATGCCTTTGGATCGAAAAATCCGATGATAAAACCAGCACACATATCCACCAAAGAGATTTGGCGGATTTGCCGCAAACCAACGGTATCTTGGTGCGTGTTGCCTATTCATCCCTGAACTACAAAGATGCGCTGTCTTGTGCGGGCAATCGTGCAGTTACTCGGCAGTATCCACACCAGCCGGGTATCGACGCAGCCGGCACTATCGAAGCCTCAGACAACGGCCAGCTGCCGATTGGCACAGACGTGCTTATCACTGGCTACGATCTAGGCATGAATACGCCGGGCGGTTTGTCTGAATACATTCGTGTACCATCGGAATGGGTTCTACCGGTACCTGAAGGGCTTAGTCTCAAAAACAGTATGATGTTTGGCACCGCAGGTCTTACTGCCGCGTTATGCATCAATAAACTCGAACACAGTGGTATTACCCCGCAGCAAGGGCCAATTTTGGTTACTGGCGCAACCGGCGGCGTAGGCTCCATTGCAACAGCAATTCTCAGCGAACGCGGCTATGAGGTCATCGCCGTTACCGGCAAACCCGACCAACAAGACTACCTGAAACAGATCGGCGCAAGCAAAGTGCTGTTACGAGCCGAAGTGAACGAAGGAAGCCCTCGCCCTCTCTTGAAGCCGGCTTATGCTGGTGCTATTGATGTTGCTGGCGGAGCCACTCTGGCGAACCTATTGAAACAAATTAAACCCGGCGGCAGCGTCGCATGCTGTGGATTAGTTGACTCCCCAGAACTCAACACCACAGTAATGCCATTTATTATACGTGGCGTTAATCTACTGGGCGTTGATTCGGTAGAAATATCGTTATCAGACAAAGCCTCAGCCTGGAAAATGGTTGCGGATTTCTGTCAATCCGAAAATGGTATGGCGCATATGCAACTGATTAATCAGAGCATTGCCCTGCAAGAAGCGCCAGACTACTTAATGAAAATCTTACGCGGTGAAATTCAACGCCATATCCTAGTAGATATGTCGCTATAAAAACTGGGAAAATGGCGCTTTCAAGCGCCGTTAATAGTGCTGACTGTGGTTTTCAGGGCTGATGCCAGCTTTTTTTGGCCATCTGTATCGTCGCCACACATCAAACCAAATCGCAACATACCCTCACCGTCAGGCAGCTCTACAAACCGCACTAACACTCCACATTGTGCCAGGCATTCATGCACCTTGAGTGCCGATGTTTTATTCATCGTATAACCGAAAAACAAGGGTGTGTCGGTTGTTAATCGCGCATCCACCAGCAGTGCCATAGCCTCAGACACTAGCGTCAACGTAGCATCGTGATCGGCTTGAATGCGCTGTAGTGCAGTCTGCTGCCACTCAATGTCTTTTAACGCTTGTATCGCAATATGTTGAGCAGGGCCATTTACACGCCAGAGGCTGAGTTTTTCATCAATGGCCGCCAGGATTGAGGCTTCCGCAAAAGCAAACCCCATACGGATGCCCGCTAGGCCAAAAAACTTACCGAACGACCGCAATACCACCATGTTAGGCTCAACATAATTACCCAGCACACTGCCGTCAGGCATCACATCCATAAAGGCCTCATCGATAATCAGATAACCGCGGCTTTGGCGTGCCCATTGTTGAAGTTTCTCGGGCGCGATGCAAAGGCCAGATGGGTTATTCGGGTTGATCACTAACAGGTGTTGGTGTGGATTCTGTGCTAACGCCTGATCAATACAGGTGAGCATGGCCTGGTGATCTTGCGATGGATAATCGACAACCATACGACCAGCTCGCAACCAATGTTGCCGATGCTCTTGATACCCAATTTCAGGCACCAACACAGGTAAATCAGGAAGTAACTGCGGCAACACTTCGATACAAGCCTGACTGCCCGATAGGGGAATTCCATCAGACTGTCCATAGTACTGCGTAGCAGCACCGACCAACTCAGGCAATAGGTACGGTAGCTGTTGGAAAGCATCATCAGGCAACCCAGAAACTGGATAAGGCCTTGGATTCATACCGGTAGAAAGGTCGAGCCATTGCGCGCGGGGAATACCGTACCGGGCTTCCGCGGCGATTAAGTCACCGCCGTGCAAAGGCAATGTATGAGGATTTTCGAGAGACATTAAACGCCTGTTATCCTGTCGACAAAGGAATCGGGAATTGGATTAGAATAAAAAATGCACCGCCAGTGACATCAAAAACAATACCAACAGCCACACTATTACCGCCCTATCAACAAGGTTAATCGCTCGGTAGATACTACTGGCTGATGGCGATTCTCCGCTGCCCAAAGGTGGACGTTCTTGTGCCTCACCGTGGTAAATCGCAATACCGCCCAGTTGAACGCGTATCGCTCCCGCACCAGCAGCCATTACTGGCCCAGCATTCGGACTTTTCCATTGCGGTGCTTGTGTACGCCAACAATGCACGGCCGTAGAAAGATGCCCCGCAGCGGCATAACTGGCGGCTGTCAAACGTGCAGGAATATAATTCAGCACATCATCAATGCGAGCAGCACACCAACCGAACTGATTGAAGCGGGCACTGCGGTAGCCCCACATGGCATCCAGCGTATTGGCTAACCGATAGAGAACAACACCGGGAATACCGGCAATAGCAAACCAGAAGATCACACAAAAAATCGCATCGGCGCCGTTTTCTAATACCGACTCCGTTGCCGCAGAGGCAATTTGTTCTTCGTCTAAGTCGCTGGTAGCACGACTAACAATCATACCTACCGCAATGCGGGCATTCTCAAGCTCAGCCATTTGATCTGCCTCGCTATCGGCTGCTTTACTGGCGCTTAAGGGCTCTGCAATCGCGCGGGCATGTTCAACCAGACTCTGCCGGCCAATCGCGAGATACAACACAAACATGGCAAATGTCGGATACAACCAGTGATAGGCTGTGGCAAATACTTGCGCCACGATCGCCAATGCAACCCAAGGCACAACAACCAGCAACCAGGCAGAAACGCCCCGCTGCCGAGTGGCACAAGATTCCCGGGTATCATCAAGCGGGTTCAAGCGCTTTTCAACAAACCCGGCTAGATTGCCAAAGCCCACCAATGGATGCCAACGACTCGGTTCACCCAACAAGTAATCAAGTGCCAATGCGGCAAAGACAATCAGAAAAATTTCAGCCATGGTAGTAACAACCCAGTGACGAATACATTAAAAAAGCCATTGTAACCTATGAAGCCTCGGATGCTTTATGGATGTGGCGCGATGTTGAGCAACGCACAGATGCGTTCATACGGCATTGCAGCTTCAACTTCTCGTGCAAGGCGGTCAAACTCCTGCTGGCGCAGCCCGGCATAGTCAAATGTATCTGTTTCGCTCAAACCTGCCCAGGTCAGTATCGACTCGAGTACCCCGGATTCATCCAACAATCCATGTATATAGCTACCGCGTACCTGATCATCATCACTGCGGGCACCATCGCAAAAAAGATCGTTAACGCCACCTGCAGAGTCATCAGCCGCGACCACCCGCTGAACTTCGAACAATGGCTGCGCCAGTGCGGGCCCTTCACTAACCCCGGCGTGTATTTCATAACCTTTCACCGCTGCGCCACTGGCCAATTCAAAACCACAGACATTTTGTAGCGTTTTCACCGGTGTTAACTGTGTTTCCATATTCAGGTAGCCAAGCCCTTCAGAGCTACCAGCATCAGATTCAATAGCGTCCGGATCATGGATCCAGCGACCCAGCATCTGATAGCCGCCACAAACACCCAGCACTTTGCCACCATAACGTAAATGTTTAGCGATAATGTCGGCCCAGCCGTATGACTTCAACCAATCCAAATCACCCCGAACATTCTTACTACCTGGCAATATCAACAAATCTGCACCAGTAAAGCATGCAGGATCACGCAGGAACTCACAGTCAACTTGAGGGTGCATTCGCAGCACATCAAAATCGGTATGATTACTGGTACGCGGATAACAAGGCACCACAACTTTCAACGTGTCTTTATCCGTCGCCAGGCCCTGTTGCTGAGCTATCGCATCTTCGGCTTCGATATGCAGATCAAGAATATAAGGAATAACACCCAGTACCGGCTTGCCCGTTCGGGCCTCGAGCCAATCAAGACCAGACTCCAGCAATTTGATGTCACCACGAAAACGGTTAATCACAAAACCTTTCACTCGCGCCTGCTCTGATGGGCTTAACAGATCGAGCGTCCCCACCAAATGCGCAAACACTCCACCACGGTCAATATCGGCAACAATGATAACTGGGCAATCACACACTTCGGCGAAGCCCATGTTGGCAATATCACGATCACGCAGGTTGATTTCTGCCGGGCTACCCGCGCCTTCAACAATCACAACACCGTATTCGTCACGCAGCCGATTGTGCGATTCCATGACTTTTTCAAGCAATTCCGGTTTATGTTCGTGGTATTGGCGGGCTTTCATATTGCCGATCGCCTCGCCACGCACAATCACCTGCGCGCCCAAATCACTATTGGGTTTCAACAACACAGGGTTCATATCGACGACAGGTTCCAGTCGGCAGGCTTCAGCTTGAACTGCCTGTGCTCGTCCGATTTCACCACCACTGGCGGTTACCGCAGAATTAAGTGCCATATTTTGCGATTTAAACGGCGCAACACGATGGCCGTGATTCACCAAAATACGACAAATCGCAGCGACAAGAACACTCTTTCCGGCATCAGAAGTTGTGCCCTGCACCATCAGAGTATGGGGATTATTCATGGTTTTCTCATTATTCTGGCAAGGCCGAAGGTTGCCATTCAGGCATCGGCTTGTTCTGCAGATTCATCAAGTTCCAATAACAAATGGCGGAGCTTTTCGGCATAACCGGCATCATCTTGCCACATACCGCGCTGGGTCGCTTCAAGCAAACGCTCAGCCATCTCTTCAAGTGCTTTAGGATTATTCGCATCCAGAAAATCTCGGTTTTTTTCATCAAATACCAGCGCATCCGTAACTTGCTGATATTGATAATCCGCCACCAGATCTGTTGTCGCGTCGTAGGCAAAAAGGTAGTCAACACTAGCTGCCATCTCAAAAGCACCTTTATAACCGTGGCCTTGCATAGCCTCAATCCATTTTGGATTCAACACCCGAGAACGTATCACTCGATTGAGTTCTTCATTCAACGTGCGGATTTTCGGCTGCGACGGGTTGGAATGATCAGAATGATATACCGCAGGCGCCTCACCAGATAGCGTTGTTACCGCATTAGTCATGCCGCCCTGAAACTGATAATAATCGTCAGAGTCGAGTATATCGTGCTCACGATTGTCTTGATTCTGAACCACCGCTTCCAGTTGCGATAAACGATTGGCGAATGCCGCACGATCAGCAACACCATCGGATTGCTGGTTACCGTAGGCATAGCCTCCCCAGTTCAAATAGGCTTCAGTCAAGTCATCACGCTCGTTCCAACAGCGCTCATCAATCAAGCCCTGCAAACCTGCCCCATACGCACCCGGTTTTGAACCAAATACGCGGTAGCTTGCTGATCGACGAGCATCCTCTTCAGCCATGCCGTCTGCAACTAGAGCCACAACACGTTCGTCGATGTGTTGACGAATGGTGTTGCCGTTACCCGGCTCATCAAAGTTAGCCAGTGCAACAACGGCAGCATCATATAACTTCATCACATTCGGAAACGCATCCCGGAAAAACCCTGAAACGCGGAGCGTCACATCCACTCGCGGACGCCCTAGCTGCATCGCGGGTATAATTTCAAAATCAACAACCCGTTGCGAACCATCTGCCCATAGCGGCTTGATACCCATCAGCGCAAATGCTTGGGCGATATCATCACCGCCTGTACGCATGGTTGCTGTGCCCCATACCGAGAGCCCCAACTGCCGAGGATAATCACCGTGATCTTGCAAATGCCGCTCAATCAACGCTTGGGCGGATACCTGCCCCAAAGCCCAGGCAGCCTTGGATGGAATTGCTCGGTTATCTACGGAATAAAAATTACGCCCGGTAGGCAAAGTATCAAGGCGCCCGCGTGTTGGTGCACCGCTCGGGCCGGGGGCAATAAAAGCGCCACCGAGACCGTCGATCAACGCTTGGATTTCTTGGGTAATGCTGGTTTGTAAAGCCGGCCAGATAACATCTCGAGCATATGCGAGAAGCACTTGAGTCTGTATCAATGATGAATGCTGTGCATCAATATTTTGAAACAGGCGATCAGACAGTTCATCAACGCCGCTTTCAGCCTCACTGCCAGCCACAGAAACGACATATCGGTTAATCAGGTCGATCGCCAGCAACTCAAGTCGCTCGCGCGTGTCAGCAGCCGTGCGCCAAGGTTGCATTGTTTGGTCTGCCAGCAACGCCGGTTTATTGCCGAGCCAAGGGCTGGCGTCAGCAGATAACGGATCAAATACGTTTTCTGAATCTGTTCCTAACTCATTATCACAGGCGTTAACCAGTGCGAGGTCGTGGGCAAGGTTATGCAGGATACCCTGCTCTGTGGCTTTCTCGCCACGGGGTAAACGCAACAATGCCACCAGTGTTTCGGTCATGCCATTACCCGGCAGCTCGCCCATAATATGCAGGCCGTGGCGAATCTGGGCTTCTTTAATGTCACACAGATAGGCATCGAGCTCTGCCAACAGCGCATCTTCATCCTGATCGGCTGTTACCGGCAAACCTAGTTCTTCAATAAGATGGGTTTCACGCAGCTTGCTAACAATTTGGCCACGCAGCCATTCCTCTCGCCGCGTATCCATGCCCATGGCTTGATAACATTCATCAACTAATTCTTCGAGTTCTGCCAATGCGCCGTAGGTTTCTGCCCGCGCCATCGGCGGCATCAGGTGATCGATAATAACGGCTTGTGCACGACGTTTAGCCTGCGCCCCTTCACCGGGGTCGTTAACAATAAACGGGTAAAAATGGGGCATTGGCCCTAATGCAATATCTGGCCAACAGGAAGCACTTAACGCCAGCCCCTTGCCCGGCAGCCATTCAAGGTTGCCGTGTTTTCCAACATGTACAATGGCATCTACCTGATAAACATCGCGTAACCAGAAATAACACGCCAAATAACTATGGGGCGGCACCAAATCTGGGTCGTGGTAATTAGCGGCTAGGTCTAAATTGAAGCCACGGGCCGGCTGAATGCCAACAAAGGNTTCACCGAGCCGAATACCGGCAATCATTAACCGGCCATTGCGGCATTTAGGGTCAAGTGTCGGATCACCCCATCGCTCGACAACCGCGTTTTGACAATCAATAGGCATCCGTGAAAAACATCGCTGATAGTCGTCTAACGACATCGATTGCCAGCACTGACGCGCATGCAGTGTTTCGGGATTGTTGGTGACAGCACCCATCAATTCTTCAATTAAGCCATTACCGTTTTGCGGCAAAGCATCAATCGGATAGCCATTGGCTTTCATCGCCGTCAGCAGATTCAACGCTGAGGCCGGTGTATCCAGCCCGACACCATTACCGATGCGTCCATCTTTGGTGGGATAGTTAGCCAGCATCAGAGCAACACGTTTTTCGGTGTTCGGCTTTTTCGCCAGATTAGACCAACGTTGCGCCAACTTGGCGACAAAAACAGCGCGCTCGTGATGCAAATGATAGCGAACTACACTGACTTCACAACGCTGATCAAAATAGCTTTCAGCTTTGAATGACACGGCACGGGTGATGATACGTCCATCCATCTCAGGCAACACAACCTGCATGGCAATATCGCGACTTCGAAGCCCTTGAGTATGGGTTTGCCAGTCATCTTCCGTACTACCCGACAACAACAACTGAAACACGGGCAAATCGCCAGCAAATGCGTTGTTAAAATCAGAGGGTACCGAGCTCAATTGCGGATTACCCCGCGCATTGCTCGCAAAACCTGTGGTATTAATAAGCAGGCGAGCCTCAGTCTTTTCGATGAGTTGATTAATCAACTCAATGCTGGTCTCGTCTTTCAAGGAGGTAACCGCAACAGGCATCAAATTGACGCCTGCTTCGGTAAATATATCGATCAGCTGATCAAAAACACGCGTATTGCCACTTTGCAAATGGCTTCGGTAAAACAGCAATATCGCTGAAGGGAATTCAGCCTGCCATTGATTCATCACATCGCTAGCCGTCGGCATCGCTTGTGTCGGTGAATAGATCATCGCTTGCGGTAATGAGGCAGGTTCACGGTATTCAGCGGGTTGCCCGAAGCAGTCGGATGCAATACAACGGAACAGCTCACGCATATTGCCCTCTCCAGATTCCCGGAGATAACGCCATATGCGCCAACTGGATTCAACACTTAGCGTACCCGCATTCAACAGCTCGTCATCTTCAGCATCGTCGCCTGGCACAACCACTAGCTGCACATCATTTCGTGCGGCGAGTGTCACCAGTTGATCATAACCGTATTGCCAATAGCTCTTACCGCCAAGCAACGAAACGATAATCAACTTAGCCTTCTCAAGCACTTTATGCTCGTAAAGGTCGTAAGCAGCAGGCTTCAACAGCTGCATCCAATTCGCCAGTCGCACCGAGGGATAGCCCTCAGGCAACCGACTAACGGCATCGCTCAAGGCTGCCAACGTTGAATCAGCAGCGCTCAGGATGACAATATCGGCAGGTGATTGTTCAAGATCGATGATACCTTCATCATCGACAAATCCACCGGGTTGTGCGGCCAGTAAATGCAAAGTGTATATCCGTCTGTGGGTTAGGCGACTTCAGCTAGCTTGAGTGAATCAATCAGTTGTTGCTCGGTGATGCCTTTGCCGATAAACACAAGCTGAGTTTTAGGCGTTTCGTCCGCCGTCCAAAGACGATCAAAATGCACATCAAGACGTTCGCCAACCGCTTGCAGAACCTGACGCATCGGCTTACCCGGCAATGCTGCAAAACCTTTTGCTCTAAAGATGTTGTTGTTAGCCAACAAATCCTTCAGCTGTGTTTGCAACTTATCGCCATCAACTTGGCCCAGCGTAATCACATACGAATCAAAGTGATCATGTGCATGGGAGTGATCATGATCATGGTCGTGGTGATGATCATGATGTGTGTGTACATGATCGATACGTTCTTCAGCTGCCATACCTAAACCTAACAGCAGATCAAGCTGGGCTTCACCATTACTGATATAAACACTCTTGACCGAATCGGATACTTCAGTAGCAACAACGGATTTCACTTTTTCACGCTGATCATCGTCTAACAAATCGTTCTTGCTAACAACAACGAGATCAGCTGCGCTTAGTTGGTCATCAAGAAGTTCTTGCAAGCTAGGATCATGATCGAGGCTTTCATCTGCTAAGCGCTGGGCTTGAACCTTGCTCTCATCGGCGGCGAAGCGACCCGCCGCTACTGCGGGGCCATCAACAACGGTGATCACCGCGTCGACAGTGCAATGCTGTTTAATCTCAGGCCAGTTGAAAGCCTGTACCAAAGGTTTTGGTAATGCCAAACCACTCGTTTCGATCAAGATATGATCAATATCGTCACGACGCTTAACCAGCTCTTGCATAACCGGTAAAAATTCCTCTTCTACAGTGCAGCAGATACAGCCGTTTGCGAGCTCGTAAATGCCATCGTCACCTTCAACGACTTCGGCACTTTCATCTTCACAGTCTAGAGGGCAATTGCGCAGCAAATCCGCATCAATATCAAGCTCACCAAATTCGTTAACGATAACGGCAATACGTTTACCCGCCGCTTGCTTGAGTACATTAGATAACAGTGTGGTTTTGCCACTACCAAGGAAGCCAGTAACAATCGTGGCCGGAATTTTGTTTAGTTGCATAATAGATAACCTGAATAGAAAGCGGCTCTACGCTAGCCCGGCGCGAGGCAATATTCAAAGAAAAAGGCTATGGAGGGGTCAGGGCTCTGGAGGCGCAAACATGCAAATAAAAGTAAGAACAATGCACATCGGCGATGCTCTGGGTCAGTTCAATATCTTTATAAACTAAAACACAAAAAACACCATCACAGGCCCTGCGGCAAATCCCGACCACAGGTAATGCGGGCATAAGCCCATGCAAAGGCAGGTTTCCTGGCTGATGGTTCAACACCCTGTTCCGCCTTCCCGGATACCGACTCAGAAAATCGTCATCTCCAGTGGATATGGACAGAGCTCGCCGTCGACAGTTGCGGGTACAGCTTCATTCACAAAAAATCGAATCACGGGGTCTTTCCCGATACTTATTCGACATTTATTTGTGATGAATTCCCTTTTACCCTTCAGCCCACAGTTATTTGATCAATACGCGGCAGTCAGGCACCTTTACGGGGGCAGATTATAGAGCAGTGCCTTCGTTAAAATCAAAAATCAATGCAATATCCTCTCAACCTTTTTATATTGCCCTCTTTGAATTTCGTCCCTATACTTCGCGCCATCCAAGGTAACGCTACTTCGATAACGGAATTTCGAGACTGTGTTTTAAATGGGAAACAGGTGAAATACCTGTGCTGCCCCCGCAACGGTAATAGATGAATTCTGCATCAGAATTCTCCCAAGCCCGATACCAGCCAGGATAATTCAGTACGATGTAGCGGAGGGCTTCATCAAGCAGACGGTTGACTATCTTTGTGTTATCCAACACGCGCCACATCATCAACCGAAACGCTTCTTGCCCTTCCCCTATGCATTAAATGCACGTTTCTCTCAGGGGATTTTATGAATATCAAACAATACGCCCTACCACTAACAGGGGCACTATTTCTTCCAATGAGTTCACTGACATATGCCAGTGAAACCAGTGAGATGGAAGAAGTCGAAGTTAACGGCCATCGAGCAAACCTCATCGGCGAAGCCATTTCAGCATCTGTTGGTGAGGTATCGCAAGAAGATATCGAAATACGCCCGATTCTGCGAACCGGCGAAATACTCGAAACCATTCCAGGCATGGTTGCCACCCAGCACTCCGGTAGTGGTAAAGCAAACCAGTATTTTCTACGCGGTTTTAACCTCGATCACGGCACTGATTTCGCCACATCTGTCGATAAAATGCCGGTTAACTTTCGCACCCATGCACATGGGCAAGGCTATACCGATATTAACTTCATCATCCCCGAGTTGATTCAAAACCTGACCTATAAAAAAGGCAGTTACTACGCGGATGTTGGTGATTTCTCCGGCGTTGGTGCTGCCAATATCCACATGGCAACCTCGCTTGAGCAAAGCCAACTACAAGTCGGCTTAGGTGAAGACAATTTTTACCGCGGATTACTAGCCGGCAGCACCTCTACAGGGGTTGGCGAATTGGTTTACGGTCTTGAGTATCAGCGATATAGCGGACCTTGGTCTGATATCGATGAAAACGTTCGTAAGAAAAATGCATTTTTACGCCATACTTGGGGAGATGATCAAGACAACCTCAGCATTACCTTCATGGGCTATGACAACGGTTGGAATGCCCCTGACCAAATTCCTCAGCGCGCTGTTGATGAAGGTATCATTACGGATCGTGGTTCATTGGATAGGGACGTTGGCGGTGAAACCTACCGTTACTCATTATCATCGGCATGGAACAAGAGCTTTGATGACGATCACCTAAATCTAAGCGTTTACGCGATCCGCTATAAGTTGGATCTGTGGTCAAACTTCACCTACTACCTCGAAAACCCCTGCCCGAACGGCACACCAGAACCCGGCAACGGCAATCGTTGTGGCGATGAATTTGCTCAGAGAGATCGTCGAGATATCTACGGCTGGGATCTATCCTACGTGATGCAAGATGAGTGGGCCGGATTTGATGTTGTCAACACCTTTGGTTCACAAGCGCGTTACGACAACATTGGCGAAGTCGGCTTATACAATACCGTACGCCGCCACGATGTGGACGTTGTTCGATCAGACAAAGTTCACGAGTGGAATACAGCTGTGTACTGGCAAAATCAATGGCAATGGACCGACAAGCTACGTACCGTACTGGGTCTTCGCTATGACTATTTTCACTTTGACGTCGACGCACAATCCGCTCGCGATCCATCGACACTGGCTGCGAACTCGGGCAGCAAGGACGACGGTATTTTTGTGCCGAAATTCAACCTTGTTTATACCATCAATGATGAATGGGAATACTACGCCAGCGTAGGGCAGGGCTACCACAGCAACGATGCACGCGGCGTCGTCCAGACACTGGATCCGGTTACTGGAGATGCCGTTGATTCTGCCGATCCACTGGTAAAAACCTTCGGTTATGAGACTGGCGTTCGTGCCTTTTTGGCAGAACAGTTGAACATGTCGCTGGTGCTTTGGTCATTAGATGTTGATTCAGAATTGATCTTTGTCGGCGATAGCGGTGCAACCGAAGATACCGGCACATCAAGTACACGATACGGTCTTGAAGCGACTGCCTATTACTATTTGAATGACGAATGGACATTGGATCTGGAATACTCCTACACCGAAGCCAGGTACGATCACGATCTAGAGTTTGAACCTGCAAACGGGTCTGCACCGGTATTTTCAAACAAGATTCCAGGAGCTATTCCGCACGTTGTTGCTGCCGGCGTCAACGCCCAGTTTGATAACGGCTTATTCGGTAACATGCGTGTGCGTTACTTCAGTGAATACCCATTGGATGGCGGCCGTAAAGGTAGCGATGCGACCATCACTAACATGAGACTCGGTTACCAGTTCAAAGCCCCGGTTCGACTCACACTGGACATATTGAACCTGTTTGATTCCGACTCCCGTGATATCGAATACTACTACGCATCACGTATTAACGAGAGTGAACCATCAGAAGGTGTCGACGACGTGCATTTCCGCGTGTATGAACCACGCACATTCCGTTTTTACGCGGCATATCAGTTCTGATAGACCTGCGTAATACAGCCTTCTCTCTTACGGAAGAAGGCTGATTAACACATCAAATAGTTACATCAAGTAGCTACGTAGAATAATCAGCCGAATTGAAACGATAGATTTTGTAGCGAAAACCGACAGAAATGCCGGCCTAGATCTTATTAGCAGCTGAATAGCTGCCAAAAATGTAAAAATTACCCCGCGCAAAGCCAAGTAAACGAAAAAAGCTACTCGCTGACGGGCATACAAGCCTTCAATAACTGCGCCATCTGCTCGACGCCTTTCTCGCGTGCCAACGCCATATTTTTCTCAGGAATTCCTTCAGGATTTGGATAAGACTCCAAGGCTTTTTCTAGTAAATCTTCGCGTATCAGATGCAACATCGGATACGGAGATCGATTAGTGAAGTTCGCAGGATCATCCCAATCTTCGCCGTCAAAACAATACTCCGGATGAAAGCTCGCCACCTGATAGATACCGGCATAGTCTTCCAGTTCAATAAGCTGTTCGGCCATATCAAGCAGTTCTAGATACCCTTCAAATCGATCAAATCCCTTCGGCAAAACCAACAATGCGGTTTCGGTTTCTGGGGAATTATCAAGAAAATCGAGCTCATCAAGCAAGGCTTCAAGTACGTCGCGTTTTTTAGCGACCGCTACATTCCGGTAACGAATTCGATCTTGCTGTAGGGGCTTTTTTGCAAAAGGACAAAGATTCAACCCAACAACAACAGACGTCACCCAACGATGCGTTGCTTCAATAATTGGATCATCAAAGCGGCAATCAGTATCGGCAGAAGTTGTCATTAACGGTATTGCTCCAAAATTTGATCGACTCTCTGTTTTTCAGCATCAGACAATGCACCCGATTGACCCATATTTTTGCGACGAATCATGATAACAACCACCAATCCGATGAGCACTAACAGTGCAGGCGTGCCCCAGAGCAGTATCGTATTCTTATCGACCGGCGGGCGGTACAAAACAAAGTTACCATAACGATCAACCATAAACGTTTTGATCGCATCATCGCTCTGCCCTTCTTCGATCATGCGGTGCAGTTCGCGCCGTAAATCGGCAGCAATCGGTGAATTTGAACCGGATAAGTTCTGGTTCTGACACTTCGGACAACGTAACTCTTCGATAAACACCTGATAGCGTTCACGATTGTTATCTGAATCAAATTCATAAGTTTCAACCACTGCCATCGCCTTAAAGGCGAACATCGACAGCAACAAACCCACCATTAAGCGGCATAGTTGATTGGTTAATTTGAACCGTACAGGAACAGATTTCATCGTTGACACACCCTCACAGTACTGTTCTAACACACTATTAATTGGCCGCATCAGCAACCAACTTGTCGTACATTGGTTTCAACGTACCCCTCCAGACGACATCATCCACCACACCGACATGCTTATATCGAATAACACCCTGACTATCGATCAAATACGTTTCTGGCGCGCCGTATACACCAAGGTCTAATCCAAAAGAGCCTTGCTTATCAAAAAGATTCACGCTGTACGGGTTACCCAAACGCCCAAGCCAGTCTTGTGCCTTAGCACGATCATCTTTGTAGTCGACGCCTATGATAAAGACGCCCTGCTCGCTCAATTGATTCAGATAAGGATGCTCTACACGGCATGAAATACACCAAGTCGCCCAGATATTCAGCAACATGGGTTTGCCGATGATATCTGCGCGCGTCAACACCGTATCGCTACCGACCTGCGGCAACGAGAATTCCGGCACGGGCTTATTTATCAATGCCGAAGGCAGCGATTGAGGGTCGTAATCTTCGTCCTTCAAAACAACCAGAAATATGCCAGCCAGAATGACAAAGATAATCAGAGGAATAAAAAGCTTAATACGTGATGCCATCTCAGTTCCTAACATTTGCTACCTAACGGTAGCGTTTATCCAAAACGGCTATACAGCCGCCTAGCGCCATCAGTATAGCGCCAAGCCAAATCAAACGGAGATAGGGTTTGTATTGCACACGCATCGCCCAAGCGTTGTCATCTAACTGCTCACCCATGGCGACAAATAAATCGCGACCAAGCGTGGCTTCAATAGCGGCTTCCGTCATCACATTGCCGCGCTGCGAATGGTAATAACGTTTTTGCGGATACAGGGTCGTGATCTGTTCATCTTCATCGAACACACGCACTTTGGCCTCATCCGCATCAAAGTTCGGACCTTGAACATCACGGACATTATCAAATTCAAACCGATAGCCTTCAACAACGACGTTATCGCCTTTGTTAACCCGAACATCCAACTCTTGCGAGTAAGTGCTGACAACGGCAATACCCAATGCAGACACCACCAATCCAATGTGTGCCATTTGCATACCGTAGAACGACAACGGCAACCGACGAAGCCCCGCACCAATCGATGATGCATGACGGAGCTTATCCCAGAAATCAAACATGATCGCCGCAGCTAACCACATAGCCAGTACAAAACCCGCAACCGCGCCGGGTTTGAAATCTCTGTCATACAAAAACGCGACCAGCGCACCTAACCCAAGTGCAACAGGCACCATAAACAAGAACATTGATTTAAGCTGCTCTTTGCGGGTTTGCTTCCAACGCATCATCGACCCCGGCGCCATGAATATAATCAGCGCAACCATTAAAGGCACAAACACGTTGTTGAAGTACGGTGGCCCTACCGAGTATTTACCCAATTCGAACAAATCAGCGATTAACGGGAACAAGGTACCGACTAAAACCGTAATTGCAGCGATGACCAACAGAATATTATTGAAAAGAAGAAACATCTCACGGGAGAAAAAGGTATAGGTACCTTTGTTACCAATGGTCGGAGCACGCAATGCATAGAGCGTTAGCGAACCACCAACAACCACACCCAAAAACGCAAGGATAAAGATGCCGCGGGTCGGATCAGCAGCAAAAGCATGCACGGACGTCAGAACACCTGAGCGCACTAAAAACGTACCCAATAAGCTCAATGAAAATGCAAAGATCGCCAAGAGAATCGTCCAGCTTTTAAACATGCCACGCTTTTCACTGACTGCCAACGAGTGCATTAAGGCCGTTCCGACTAACCATGGCATAAAGGAGGCATTTTCAACCGGATCCCAGAACCACCAACCACCCCAGCCAAGCTCGTAGTAGGCCCACCAGCTCCCTAAGGCGATACCTAAAGTCAATGACGCCCACGCGGCTGCTGTCCACGGTCTTGTCCAACGCAACCATTGTGCGTCAAATTCGCCGCCTAACANCGCTGCAATCGCAAATGCAAACGCCACTGAGAAGCCTACATAGCCGAAGTACAACATGGGCGGATGAATCGCCATTCCGGGGTCTTGCAACAATGGATTGAGGTCACCCCCATCTATGGGAACATTCGGAAAGGTACGCTCAAACGGACTAGAGGTCAGAAGTGAAAACAATAAAAAGCCGATCGCCACCATACCCAGCACCGACAGTACCCGGGCACTCATATCATCCGGCAACTGCTTACTGAATGCGGCAACTGCCAACATCCACAGAGTCAGCGTCAAGACCCAAAGCAACAACGAGCCTTCGTGGCCACCCCACACCGCCGATATTTTATAAATCAGGGGAAGCGACAAGTTCGAATGCTGCTGAACGACACGAACGGAGAAATCATCTTGTATAAAGCTGACCACCAGCAGGCCATATGCGAGTGCCACAAAGACAAACAGCGCAACCGTCAACGGCTTGGCACTGCGCATCATGGTACTGTCGTGGATGTAGGTGCCAAGCAAGGGCACAACCGCTAATGCAAACGCGACACACAACCCCAGAATAAGGCTGAAATGAGCTATTTCGGGCAGCATATATCAATATACCTTGGTGTTAGTGGCTTCCGGCGCATTGCCTGATGGTTTGGCGTCACCCGTTTTCATGCCGTGCGGTGTTTTATCTTTTAGCGCATCAGCAACTTCAGGCGGCATATAGTTTTCATCATGTTTCGCCAATACTTCATCGGCAATGATCATGCCATTGGGCTGTAACTTTCCAGCAACCACAACACCGTCATCCTCGGCAAACAAATCAGGCAGTATGCCTTTGTAAGCAACACGAACGTTGGCGTCGTAATCGGTTACCGTAAAATGTGTCGTCAAACCATCAGATTGACGCTCAACACTACCAGTTAACACCATCCCCCCAGCGCGCAGGCGTTTATCCAGTGGAGCTTCGCCNGCAGCAATTTGGCTGGGCGAGTAGAACAAATTGAGGTTGTCACGCATCGCATAAAACAATAAACCGGCAGCCACACTGGCACCGATTACAATACTGAGAACAATATACAGGCGTTGTTTGCGTTTGGGGTGCATCGCCATTAACCAGGCTCCTAACTAATAAGTACTCTGCAGGTCTTACTACGTGATCTCGCATCATGCACGAGCGTCTTTTGTTATCTATCGATCGTCGTCAATATAAGAACGATCTTTATCGTGGCTGCTTTGGCTTATCCGTTGCCTTGTTCTTCACCTTTTGTTGGTCTTCAATTCTGGCGCGCTGAGCTATGCCTTTCAGCAATGCCGACTTTCTTCGCAACGGCAGAATAATCAACCCACCGATGGTAATCCACGTCACAGCGTATGCCATCCATACATAAAATCCGTGCCCTTGCATGTGCAGCGCGGCTTCAACAGAGTCAAACATCATAACTTAACCAACTCCTTCACCCAGCTCGTGCGCTGCTCACGACGCAAGATCTCTGCTCGCGCATGAATGATCACCAAAACGGCATAAAGCACGTAAGTTCCAACCACCATAATCAACAATGGCCAAAGCATATCCGGGTGCATGGATGGCTTTTCTGTCAGCTTCAGGGTCGCAGGTTGATGCAGACTGTACCACCAGTCAACCGACTTATAGATGATCGGAATATTGACTGTACCAACGAGCGCAAGTATCGCTGCTGCCTTGCCACCAAGCTCATCTCGCTCATAAGCCTGAGCTAAAGCCAGCACACCCAAGTACAGAAAAAACAACACCAGCATCGAGGTAATTCGGGCATCCCAAACCCACCAGGTTCCCCAAGTTGGCTTCCCCCAAACCGCGCCGGTAAACAGCGCAATAAACGTCATCGCTGCACCAATCGGTGCACACACGCGCAATACGATCTCGGCCATTTTCATACGCCAGATCAGCGCAATCGCACCAGCAATGGCCATGATGTAATAGCCGGCCAACGCAATAAACGCCGCAGGAACATGGATATAGATAATCCGGAAACTATTGCCTTGCTTAAAATCAGCCGGCGCGTAAAACAACCCCCAAATAGTGCCAGTAATTAGCAAAACTGCCGCGATAACTGCCAGCCAAGGTAGCCAACGGCCACTCATCTGGTAAAACCAGCGTGGCGAGCCGAGTTTATGATAAAGCTGCCAGAGTTTGGCCTTGATGCCGTTTTGAGCTGTTTTTGCCATTTTCCTGCTACGTCTCTTTTATCTCACCGGATGCATATCACGATGCATCCAGGTTAATCTTCAGCGCGGCTTGAATTGCCAGCGGTGCCAACGTTAATGCCAAGACCATAAATGCGGCTAATAACGCCAAATAGGGTAACGCATTCATCGATTGTGCAGCGGCCTGTACGGAAGCTGCCCCAAAAATAAGCACGGGTACATATAATGGCAGCACGATCAGTGTTAACAGAATACCACTATTTTTCAGCCCAACAGTTAGTGCAGCCCCGATACCGCCGACAAATACCAAAGTGACCGTACCCAATAAAAGGCTGGCTAGCAGGGTCAAACTTGCCGACGGAGGCAGATTCAACATCACGCCAACCAAGGGCGCAGCAAGACTGATCACCAAGCCGGTCCCTAACCATTGCGCAATTAATCTACCCATCTGTAAAAAATAGGCTGGTTGCGGGCTCAACACGATCAATGCCAAGGATCCATCATCAAAATCGTCTTTATACATGCCATCAGTCGTCATCAACGCAGACAATAAGGCAATAACCCAGACTAATCCGGGTGCAAGCATTTGTAGTTTACCGGGCTCGGGGCCCAACCCTAGCGGGAACATCAACGCAACCAAGAAACTGAAAAACAACGGGTTCAGCATCGCCAGCCGTTTCCGTGACAGTAACAAGACTTCGCGTCGAATAACAGCGAGCATACCGTGAACAACCGTCCCCTGCTGCATTACACGTACTCCTGCAGGTCTAGTTCTCGAACGGGTGTTTTCAACTGCAAGTGGTGATGGGTCGTAATGATAACGGCGCCACCGGCCTCAGCGAACTCACTGATCATGGTTTCAAATAGCTGCACACCATCAACATCGATAGCAGTAAACGGCTCATCAAGAATCCACAAACGAGCAGCACTGATTCCTAAACGAGCGAGCGCGACACGTTGTTGTTGGCCCGCCGACAATGCTTGACAAGGCGTATCCTCGAAACCTTCGAGACCAACATGGGTAAGTGCGTCGTCGATAGATACGGAAGCAGTACACGGGTAAAGAGAGGCAAAAAACTGAAGATTTTCACGCGGGCTCAAGGATTTTTTTACTGCCTTGGCGTGCCCGAGATAGCAAAAAGACTGTCGATACTCATCAATAACGTCCGCTAAAGTGATGCCCTGAAAGCAAATATCGCCTTCATAGTCGGTAGAGATACCGGTAATCACTTTCAACAGGGTCGATTTCCCTGAACCATTGGGGCCTTTAATACGAACCACATCACCTTCAGAAACATCCAACTGCAAACCACTGAACAACTGCCGATAGGCGCGTTCGCAGGATAACATTTGAAGGGAAAGTAGCGGCTGGCTCAAGATAAAACCATCATTAACGTATCATGGATCGGGCATCAGTCTACCCGCTATGCGGATTCAACTGCACGTAAATCTGATGCCGGCATTCACTGCCGACCTACCGGAATTGCTCAGTATTATATAACGGCGAACTCGGCTTTGCATAAAACTCGTCGAACGCGGTGCAACTGAGTCATATGACCACAGCAATGCTGGCGTCTGCGCTGACTTGAGCAAGGTCTGTAACTGCGACCACCGCTTATACGTCGCTATCCAACAGACAAAAAAAAGCCCGGTGCATATCAACTTCGATGTAAATTCAAAGTCATGCCGGGCAGTAATTATAAGCATTTTCAATGATTAAGCTATCGCAGCGTATATTGAACCCGCAAAAGAAAACACGGGAAACAAGCACAGCTAGCGGGCCTAGTCCTGAATGCGATTTTCCATCTCGGTCAGGCCAACATGACGAACATCTTGCCCTTTCACCAGATACACAACATGTTCAGCAATATTGCGGGCGTGATCACCGATGCGCTCAAGCGAACGAAGTGCCCAAATTACGTTAATAATGCGCGAAATACTGCGTGGATCTTCGATCATCACACTCATCATTTCACGCAGTGCACTGCCATATTCAAGGTCGACTTTTTTATCTTCCTGAGCAACGCGCAACGCTTGCTGTGTATCCATTCGAGCAAATGCGTCGAGAGCATCATGCACCATCTGACCAACATGTGCGCCTAAATGGCGTATCTCAATAAAGCCGCGAGTTTCATCGCCACTTTCAGCTAAACCAACCGCATGCAATGCGATTTTGCTGGATTCATCACCAATACGCTCAAGATCTGAAATGATCTTGGTTGTCATCAAAACCAAGCGCAAATCGCTAGCTGCCGGCTGCCGGCGCGCCAAAATTCGTGCACATTCTTCGTCAATCATAATTTCCATTTGATTGACCGCATCATCTTTCGCGCGCACATCTTCGGCTTTGGCGACGTCCAGCTCAATCAAGCTGTGTACCGCATTTGCCACCTGTGACTCAACCAAGCCACCCATTTCAAGCGTGCGTGAACGAACTTCGTCTAGCTCTTCATTGAACTGACGGGAAATATGATCTGTATAGCCTTCACTTTCCATAATTATCTCAACCTGCAGATATCCGATATAACGAAGTATTAACCGTATCTACCGGTAATATAATCTTCTGTTTGCTTTTGTGACGGATTTGTAAAGAGAGTATCAGTATTCCCGTATTCCACCAAGTTGCCCATATACATGAACGCCGTGTAATCAGAAACACGGGCGGCCTGCTGCATATTGTGGGTAACAATTACGATGGTAAATCTGTCCTTAAGCTCGTAAATCAACTCCTCAATTTTGAGGGTCGATATGGGGTCCAACGCGGATGCCGGTTCATCCAGCAACAGCACTTCCGGCTCAACCGCGATAGTTCGCGCAATTACCAGACGCTGCTGCTGTCCGCCCGACATACCTAAAGCGGATTCATTCAAACGATCTTTAACTTCGTCCCAAAGTGCCGCACCACGAAGAGATTTCTCAACCACTTCATCAAGCACTCGTTTGCTGTTTATGCCCTGAATACGCAGGCCGTAAGCAACATTTTCATAAATAGATTTAGGAAACGGGTTCGGTTTTTGAAACACCATACCAACGCGACGACGTAAAGCCGCAACATCAACAGATCGATCGTAGATGTTCTTACCATCTAAACGGATTTGCCCGTCGATGGTACAGCCATCAACTAGGTCATTCATTCGATTAAAACAACGAAGTAATGTTGATTTACCGCAACCGCTCGGCCCGATAAACGCGGTTACGCGCTTTTCTGGAATTTGCAGATCAATACCGTTGAGTGCCTGTTTGTCACCGTAGTGAAGGTTCAGCGTATCCACCTCAAGGCAGATACTCTCGTCATCCAATGTACGAGTACTACTCTTACGGCCCAAAGCCGACATATCCACTGCGTGTGCTTTCGAGTTAGACATTGATTAGTGCTCCAGAGATTTATATTTTTCGCGCAGATGATTCCGAATTGCAACTGCCGACATATTCAACAGAGCAATTACGATAACCAGTAACAAGGCGGTGGCGTATACCAGAGGGCGTGCTGCTTCTACGTTCGGGCTCTGGAAGCCAACATCGTAAATATGAAAACCCAAATGCATGAATTTTTGATCCAAATGCAGATACGGATAGTTTCCATCAAGCGGTAACGACGGCGCTAACTTAACAACGCCAACCAACATTAATGGCGCAACTTCACCCGCTGCACGAGCCACTGCCAGAATCAAACCGGTCATCATCGCCGGGCTCGCCATCGGCAGTACTACGCGCCAAAGTGTTTCAGCTTTTGTCGCACCAAGCGCCAGTGAACCTTCACGCACGGCACGAGGAATACGCGCCAAACCTTCTTCAGTTGCCACAATAACAACCGGCACTGTTAGCAATGCTAAGGTTAACGAGGCCCACAACAAGCCAGGTGTGCCAAACGTTGGCGATGGCAACGCCTCAGGGAAAAACGCCTGATCCGCATGATGCCCGATAAAATAGATAAAGAACCCAAGACCAAATACCCCATAAACAATCGAAGGAACACCCGCGAGGTTATTCACTGCGATACGAATGGTGCGGGTAATCGGCCCTTGCGGAGCGTATTCACGCAGATATACCGCAGCAACAACACCAAATGGCGTCACCATAATCGACATCAGTAGTACCATCATTACAGTACCAAAAATCGCCGGATAAATACCGCCTTCGGTATTGGCTTCACGGGGTTCTTCTGACAAAAATTCCCACAACTTGCTACCGTAAGTTTCAAGCTTACCAAATACAGTTAACGCGTTAGGGCGTGTAGCACGAACAATGTTGGCAATTTTGATGGTTACTTCGCTACCATCAGCGACTTTAGCGACAATCGCATCTCGACCAACCAACTGATACAGCTGATTGAGTTCTTTTTGCAAAACGGCATACTGCGCGTCAAGCTCAGCACGCTCCGCTGCGATTTCTTGCTTCTCAATTGCCAGCGCGGTATTGGACGGCGGGTTTAACTCAAGGCCTCGCTCACGCAGACGCAAACGTTCCATACCATGGTTGATCGAACCGATCGCTGATTTTTCGATTTCGTGAATTTCTTCATGTATCTTGTCAGCGCGAACAAGGGTTTTCTGAAAATCAGCCCAGACCGCCTCATAGTTATCATCATTCACTTGCGCGATGATTTCGCCATTTTGCTTTACTGCTTCCAGAGTGCCATAGAAATTACCCCATTCACGGCGCTCAAGCACCATGACTTCAGCTGGGTATTGAACGTCCTGAAAGCCTTCTTCTAGAAACCAGGCAAAGTCCGCTCCAATAACGTCACGATTACCGACCTTCAACAACAGACGATTATGCGTAACTTGGTTCGGATCGACGTTAAATCCTGCATCGATTAACTGCTGAGCAGGAACACCGATGCTATCTGCTACCTCGCCCATCACAAGTACAGGTTTATCCATACCTTCGAGCTGATATTTTGCCAACCTCACATCGGATGGCCAAAAATGACCGAATCCATTGACAGCAAGAATTGCCAGTAAGCCCAACACCGCAATCACACTAACGGATACAGCTGCAGCGTTCAGCCATACCCAGGGATCGCCGCCTTTGAACCAATTTTTCAAGCTTGGTTTGGTTTGATTCATCAAAGATAACCCTTTAAACAGCGAACAACATTAGAGTGAACCGTATTTCTTACGAAGACGCTGACGCACTATCTCCGCTGCGGTATTTACCACAAATGTAAATATGAACAGTACAAAGGCTGCCAGAAACAGTACCCGATAATGCGTACTATCAACTTCAGCTTCCGGCACTTCAACAGCAAGGTTTGCCGACAAAGTACGCATACCCTCAAATATGTTGGCATCCATAATCGGTGTATTACCGGTCGCCATAAGAACGATCATGGTTTCACCCACTGCTCGGCCCAAGCCAATCATCAACCCCGAAAATATGCCTGGGCTCGCGGTTGGCAATACGACACCCAACATGGTTTGCCATGGCGTTGCCCCCAGCGCCAGCGAGCCATAGCTCAGATGTTTAGGTACTGAGAAAATCGCATCTTCAGCAATCGAGAAAATCGTTGGAATAACTGCAAAGCCCATCGCAACTCCTACAACGAGAGCGTTACGCTGGTCGAAAGGAATACCCAAGTCGTTCGAGATCCAGGTACGCATACTACCATCAAAAAACGCGGATTCTATCCAAGGGCTGCCCCCCATACATGCAGCGCCCACAAGAATGACAACCGGAATCAATATAAAACCATGCCACCCTTCATTAATACGATTTTGCAGGGCTACCGGTAATCGGCTCATGAGATACGCGAAGCCTAATATGGCAAATGGCATCACCAATAAAATGGTAAAGATGGCGGCCAGGTTGTTCTCCATAAACGGTGCAAGCCAGAGTCCGGCAAGGAAGCCTAGAATAACCGTCGGCAGTGCTTCCATTAGCTCAATCAGCGGTTTGATTTTGCGACGCATCACTGGCGTCATAAAATAAGCAGTGTAGATCGCGCCACAAATTGCCAACGGAGCACCGAGCAACATGGCATAAAATGCGGCTTTTAACGTGCCGAAAGACAACGGCATCAGAGACATCTTAGGCTCAAAATCATTGCTCGATGATGATGACTGCCAGACATAGCGTGGCTCGTCATAGCTTTCGTACCATACCTTCGACCACAATGATGACCATGAAATCTCAGGGTGGTTATTAGTAATCTCGAAAACATGAATTTGATTGTCAGAGGCTTCAACCAGCAACCTGTTCGCACGCGGTGACATTGCAACCGCGTTAGGCTGGGCACCTTCGATGAGTTTTCCATCAAACACATTTCGATGAGCAGTACTATGGAATAACTCTATATGACCGTCGCCAGTCACACTGGCAAACCCTTTACGGCGCTGCTCAATCGCCAGTTTAACAATCGGGCCTTTGTATTCGGTTTCGAAACTACGAATCTCTGTCAGCTGAGGGCTGCCCTCTTCGCCACGCACCATAAACCACTGGCCAATCGTGCCGTTGTCATACGCTACCAGTAAAGAAATACCACCCAACAGGAATTTTGCAGAATCAATGCGAGACTCGGAATGAATCGTCTGGACTGTTTCAGCCCGCAAATTAATCACATCCAGGCGCTGATTGCCGACTTGAACAACAATAAATCGCTGATCAATATCAAGATGTACTTTACCCAGCTTCTCATCACCAGTCTCCACCAGCGGAGGGAAAACCAGATCTTCAGGAACGAGAGTGACTTCTTCAGTCAGGAAGTCTTCTTCTTTAATTAACGCACGACCAATTAGCTGATTGTTAACATGTCCAATTAACGTCAGTTTTTCTTCGCTACTTCGAATCGCAATAGCATCGACAGCACCGCCATCACTCAACGAAATGATGTCTTCGCCATAGGGATACACAACACGCGGATCAATAACACGCTTATCATCGGGATAGCTAATACGGTAATCGTGCTTAGCGATCAAAACACCGCCACCACTCAAACCTAAAGCCATTATCCCGCTAGCTTCTGAGCCAACAGACAGGCTCGTGACCGTTTCACCCGCAGGAATCGGTAAATTAAAGGTTTTTCTTACACCACCATCAGCAACATCGAAGAAAATCAGGTCACCTTGGTCAGTCACACGTAGACCAATCTCGTTTTGCTCTTCAACTGCCATATACAGCGTCTTAGCGTCTTCACCGGGCACGGTATAGCTCGCTAACGGCTCAACGTCGGCAGATTGAAAAAGAGGAACCACTTCATACAACAGGTATAGGAAGATAAGCAATATAGCAGCAATAACACCCACACCGCCGACAGCTATACCAACAGTTGCGAACTTGTCTTTGAAGTGTCGAATGCGGTTGTAACGATGGATTTTGGGCGAATCAAAATCCACAATCGGCTGAGCATTCTTGGTTGATTCAACAGTCATGTTAATGGCTACTTTTCACAGGACGAAGTCGGCTCGCATTATAATGAGAATGCCGACAATTAAAACACCAGACATCAATTATTACAGGTCTGTGACAGACATTATTCAATCACTAAAAAAGGCTGCTTCCGACGAGCGTCAAAAGCAGCCTTTCCCTAGGCACATAATCGACTTAATTAGTTGATTTTGTTTAGGTATCTTTCAACGACTTTAGCTGGAAGTGGAATATATCCATCTTTCACAACAACTTCCTGGCCTTGCTGCGACATGATCAACTTGATGAACTCATTTGTGATCGGATCCAGCGGCTTGTTTGGCGCTTTATTCACGTAGATATAAAGGAAGCGAGACAACGGGTAGGCGCCTGTCACTGCATTTGCAGGTGTTGCATCCACATACTTACCGCCTTCTTTCTTGCTAAGCGGCACTGAGCGAACACTAGAAGTCTTATAGCCAATACCCGAATAGCCAATTCCGTTAATTGATGTAGAAACTGACTGAACCACAGATGCAGAACCTGGCTGTTCATTTACGTTATCTTTGAAGTCACCTTTACAGAGTGCTTTCTTTTTGAAGTAACCGTAGGTTCCAGATACAGAGTTACGACCAAACAATTGAATATCGCGGCTGTTCCATGCGCCTTCAAGATCCGCTTGTCCCCATTTGCTGATATCTGTCGCATAACCGCATTTACGTGTGGTTGAGAAGATCGCATCAACTTGTGGAATGCTCAGCCCTTTGATCGGGTTATCTTTATGGACATAAACAGCCAGAGCATCAATCGCTACAGGCACTGCAGTTGGCTTGTAGCCAAAACGCTTTTCAAAGGCTTCAATTTCTTTGTCCTTCATCTTACGACTCATCGGACCAAGATTGGATGTACCTTCAGTCAACGCTGGAGGCGCAGTAGATGAACCGGCAGCCTGAATCTGAATATTAACGTTAGGATATTGACGTTTGAACTCTTCAGCCCACAAGGTCATCAAGTTCGCTAGGGTATCAGAGCCAACGCTGGACAAGTTGCCAGATACACCGCTGGATTTTTGGTAAGTCGGAATCGCAGCATCAACCTTGGTATCTGCCAAGGTTACTGCCGAGAGCATGCCGCCAGCAACAATTGCTGCACCAGCAAAGATTCGAGATAATTTCATGATTTGCCTCAAAGATAGACGTTCTTATAGATAATCTGTGGCGCACTTTACTTCAGTCCAGTTACATTAATGTTACAGTTTTATGCCGTTCAGCGCTCACCTGTCACATATCCAACAATCGACTTACATTGCACACATAAGATTAACTACATCAAGATGACTCCACCCAACCCGTAACAGCGTTCGGCGGACAATTAAATAAGCGCTGTTACCAGACGAACTGCGTACGGAAACGTGTTTCCAGACCTTGATTGTCTGAATCCTGCTCTTGCGCCCAGCCAACGTTCAAACCTAGCTTGACATTATTATTTGCATACCAGTTCACGCCACCGGTAACCAACTCTCCACGACCGCCCTCAACTAAACCAAGGTTGCCAAAATCGCCATAGCCTGAGTCGTAACGTAAAGCCACTTCCCAAGCGCCATATTCACCCGTCGGCTTAACTCGCTTAAACGCACCATATTTGTACGGGCGATGCTCACCAGTCAGAATATAACCTGCCTGAACATAATAGCCTTCTTGATTATCAGTATCTCCAGATACAGCATCTTCACTGCTACGATGGATGTATTCACCTTGCGCATGAAAAGCATCAACTGACGTCCCTAATTCGAACCCGGTCAACTGAACATCATTTGCACGGTTTGAGTATGCCGCACCAATATGAACAACAGCAGTTTTCGACTTAATCGGTGTATAGACAATACGGCCAGTGAATGAAGGTCTATCTAACGACTTCTTCGGGTTAACCCCTGTGGAATCATTTTCGAATACGCCGAATTGGTAACGGCCCCAATCGAAGTCGCCGTCGATTTGCAAACCATAATTACGACCTGGTGCAAACTGATCAGTCAGAGGGCCGCGCTCCAGCAATGTGATGTCCTTAGAGCTTTCGAGTTCTTCAAGGCCAAACCCTTCTTTTTGCTTACCAAAGGTAATCCGCGCTGGCTTGCCGAACCCAGTATATTCAATAAATAAATCTTCTACCGTACCGCCCTTCGCACCCGCTTCAGCAATGTTGTACTGAGCTTTAAAACCCCAATTCTGAACGTTACCGGCAAAAGCAATACGGGCACGACGAATAAAGATGTCATTGACCGCAGTGGTGTCGTTGTTGTCGATATCAGTTTGAACATTGTTATAGTCAAGCTGGATACGGCCGCCGATCTTGAAATTAATATCAAGCTCAGTGTGCTTAGCCTTCAATCCACCAGACCCCAAGCTGAACTGAATATCGGCAGCGGCAGGTGCAGTGGCTAACGCAGCTACGATTGTTGCGAGGATCCTTTGTCTCATCAGTTTACCCTTTTTATATGGTCGGAATGATTTGTGAACGTCGCGAAGTATGCACACCTAATATTTCACTAATATGACAGTAGTGAAATATTGAAACCCACTCGTCATTTTAATGAAACTTTCCCGCAATATTGAATTCATCAAAATGTCAAAATAACCCCTGACTTTGTAGTCTTTTCAACGCCATACACCAAACTTACCATAGAACACTAACATCCATACGCAACCTCAGATCAATAAAATACAAGCACAAAAAAAGGAGCACCAAGTGCTCCTTTATTTAAAACAAAGTCAATGTAAGTCGCGTAATCAGCCAACCACCAAACGATGAGAAGGAAAGTGGCAGGTAAACGTACTCCCCTTTCCATACGCACTCTCTATTAACAACTCCGCCTCATGACGAATCAGAATACGCTTAACAATGGCAAGCCCAAGGCCTGTTCCACCACTATCCGTTGAACGACTCTGATCAACCCGATAGAAGCGTTCAGTTAAGCGAGGTATTTGTATTGGATCAATGCCAACACCATCATCTTTAACAGAAAACCAAACACCATCATCATTGTGCCAACAAGAGACCTCAATGTTGCCATCATCCAACGAATACTTACACGCATTAACCACCAGGTTAAGCAATGCCGAGTGCACTTCTGTTTCCTGCCCCAACAAAAAGAAATCATCGTTATGAGGAATATCCAGAGTGATATTACGTTGTAACTTCTTAGCCTCACAATTTGCCTTCGCCTCATCAACCACCATGCTCGACATGGTGGTCAGCGAAATTCGAGTCTTATGCATTTCACTCGGCAATGTTTCAAGCCGCGAAAGGTCGATGAGATCTTTTAGCAAACGCTCCATACGAAGTGCCTGCTGCTGCATTTGAGCAAGCGGCTTCTCAAGCGCAGGCAATTGATCAATGACCATATGCAGGTTATCGATATAACCTGTAATTACGGTGAGTGGCGTTCGCAGCTCATGAGACACATTCGATACAAAGTCGCGTCGCATTTGTTNCAGCGCATAAATCTCAGTAACATCACGCGCAAATATCAGGCGATTGCCAGTTCCAAATGAGCTCACCTGAACCTTTAACATTTTATCTGGGTTATTGGGCGCGCGAACCTCAATGCCATCTTCATAGGACTGCGATTCAAAGAAGCCGACAAATTCCGGATCCCGAAATAGATACTGGATATGCTGGCCATGATCCTTGGGAAAATGCAGGCCTAGCAGTCGCATGGCCGCGCCATTACACCAATCAATACTGCCGTCGTGATCAACCATCACAACAGCATCAGAAAGCGATGCAAACGAACCACGAAGGTAGGCAACATCAGCCTCAAGCTTGGCCTGAATGGTTTTTTGTTGCTTTTGAAGATAATAGATTTTGTCGCAGATATCGCCCCAGAACCCGATGGATTCCGGAGGATCTGCCTCGTCGGTTTTTACCAACCAGGAGTGGATGCGTTTTAACTGCCACAGATTCCAGATTGCATAGCCAGTACCTGCGATTGCAACAAATAGCCACACACGCCCAACAGCCAAACCTAATGCTGTAAAAACTACAAAGGACCAGAGGACGCGGCGAACTTCTTTCGCCCAATTATTTTGCACAGAAATGTCTTACCAGAAATAAAGATCAATCATTAACGACTAGCGGAGAAGCGATACCCGGCACCACGAACGGTTTGCACCAACTGACCATAGTCATTACCAGTACTGCTTGATTGTAACGCCTTGCGCAGACGACGAATATGCACATCCACAGTGCGCTCTTCGACATACACGTTGCTGCCCCAAACGTGATCAAGCAACTGGCCGCGAGTATACACGCGATCTTGATGGGTCATGAAGAAATTCAACAACTTATACTCAGTCGGCCCCATTTTAACGTTTTCATTGTCAACAGTAACCCGATGACTCACGTTATCAAGACGCACACCATCCACTTCGATAATGTCTTCGTTGGAGGCTTGGCTGGTACGGCGAAGAACTGCATTGATTCTGGCAACCAATTCGCGTGGCGCAAACGGCTTAGCAATGTAATCGTCAGCACCGACTTCAAGACCTTGAATCTTATTATCTTCTGAGGTCTTCGCCGTCAACATGATAACAGGGGTGGCCTGTGATATTTCATCTCGGCGTAAACGGCGCAGAAGCTCTAGGCCTGAACCACCAGGCAACATCCAATCCAGCAAAACCAGATCTGGCTTGCTATCGTGAACCAAAGTGAACGCCTCGTGAATATCCCCTGCTTCGATACAGTCAAACCCAGACATCTCCAGGCCCATTCGGATCATATCGCGGATCGCGGTCTCGTCATCTACTATCAGAATTTTCATCAATCGCTACTTTATTATCAGTGACATGGAGTTATTTCTAATCGGCGTATTAGAAAACATTTTCATGACATGAATATGACAATGATTGCAACAAGCGTCAAACGACCTAATCAAGTATGACAGTTTTATTACCACAGACCATTACACGGTCTTCCAAGTGGTAGCGCAAGCCCCGCGAAAGTACCTGTACTTCTACATCTTTACCAAAACGAACCATATCCTCTTTGGTGTGACGATGGCTTACTCGAACAACATCTTGTTCGATGATCGGCCCCTCATCGAGGTTCTCGGTAACATAGTGCGATGTAGCACCGATTAGCTTAACGCCACGATCATGGGCTTTTTGGTAGGGGTTTGCGCCGATAAATGACGGCAGGAAACTGTGATGAATATTAATAATGCGTCCAGCATATTTGCGACAGAGCTCAGGAGGAACAATTTGCATATAACGCGCGAGCACGATGACATCTGCTTTACACTCATCGAGTAATGCATCAATTTTGGCATTGGACTCAAGTTTATTATCTTTGGTCATTTCAACATAGTGGTAAGGAACACCATGCCATTCAACCATCGACTTTAGGTTCTGGTGATTAGAAATAACNGCAGGTACTTCACAAAATAGATCTTTTCGATGCCAGCGATGAAGAAGATCGGCCAAACAATGCGAGGCGTGACTTGCCAGAATAACAACCCGCTTAGGGCGTGATGAATCAGAGATGTACCATTCCATCTCAAACTTATCGGCAAGCGCTTGAAATTCTTCCTCAAACGATTCAATAGTCACACTCAATGAATCAGCAGCGATCTCATTTCGCATGAAAAAACGATTACTCTCTCGCTCAGAATGATAACTGGCTTCAAGCAACCAGCCACTGCGCTCAGCAATGAAGCGGCTCACCTCTGCAACAATGCCCACTTTATCCGGGCAAGCGATAATCAACCGGTAACTATGTTGCATCTGCAAACACCTTACATCGTTCTATTCAGTGTCGATCATATTGCATGTGCCATTAAACACAGAGGTTATACCCCCACTTCACGAGCACACAATACAGCCAAATCAAATTCGCGCTAATAGTGGCACAGACGTTGCTCTAGTTAAACGGGTAAACGGGTATTTCTTATCTATCGGGGGAAATATGACTGATAAATCCTGGCTACTAAACCACGCGGCAATCAAAGCCGCAAAAACCTGCATATTACTGACTCAAAGCGAGCTGGGGGTAAAGCTAACATTGTCGCACCCGGACTTTTTTGAACTGTTAACCAGTTATGTCGAGCTGACAGATAACGACGCTCTGCGACAAGCCTTTGACGAACTGGCGAAGTACGCAGATTCAAGCGCAAGAAGTGCAGCAGAACCTATCGCAAAGGCGCCTGAGCCGCAGATCGCCAACAATGACAGTGGTTCAGAAACAATCATTTATAAGGGGAAAGCCTATCAGCGTTGGAATGAAGGATTAGAATTCAAAGGACTCTATCGAGGCCAGCCGCGCTACGCCTGACTCGACAGACCGCACCAGGACGGTGCGCACCACCCTAAGACTGCATGGAATGGTGCAGAAACCCAACTAACACAATAAGATACCTAAGCACCAACCTCTCAAGAGTAAGAACGCACTAACAACTCGGCCTCAGAACGCTCCGAAAACACAGCCAATTTCGATAGATTGATCCATCAACGATTAAAACGACAGGTTGAATTATTGATGCTCGCTGAGGGAAAGCCGAAGACAGAAAAGAGTTACGAGGCAGGAAACGACAAGCAGCTTTATATATGGACTTTAAGATGATTCGTTCGAACAACCCGGAATCGTTACATCAACCCGAATACGAACAAGGAAACTTACCAAAACTGCAGAAAATACAGCATTCTCCTGGCGGCACGTACGAATACTCACCACAGCCGGGGCAGTGAAAAACTTTCACCTTCATATGTCGCGGCATTCTCTCGCGAGTTTTAAGCCCACATTGAGGGCAAGTTACCGTGTTACGCGGTCTATCCTCGATATACATGCACCATCCATGAACGTCTTTTCATTTCACTGACGAGTTCGATATAAAACCCGATTCCAGATAAAACAGAATCAGATTCTAGACCGGAGGGCAATCCAAACAACTCCGCAATACTCATACCTATGAGCAATTAAAAGATCAGCCCCAACTAATAAGCTCCAAACGACTATCGAAGCCCTTGATTTAAGTGTGGTTTTTACCTCCAACAAAATCAAGAGAGAAGACAAAATGATTTATTGCGGCAGCTCGGGCATGTCGTCGTTCTTTTTTCCCTTTTTATCGTCAGTTTTCGCGCCCGTACCACCCTCTTCTACATCACGTTTCTTTAACATCGTTTCTTGTTTCTTCAGCTCGGCCTGCTCATACACCTCAGCTAATTCAGGAGACCCCACCTGATATCCCTTAGGCGGCTCAGACACTGTTTTTTTCTCGGCATCGACACCTCTGGGTTTCACGTCTGAAAAGTGTAATTTTCCTTCCGCATCCCGCCATTGATAGACGTCCGCGGCACTCGAAGCCTCGGAAATCAGCAATGCAGACACACAAAATACTCCAGCCATCAATCGTTTAGGCATGAACAAATACTCCCCACATACAATATAAGTCATATTACATCAGCCAAGCTGCAGTCGCATACCGGCGCCCTCCCTATGCACAATAATTTCACACAAATCGTGATTGACTGCACCAGATAGAGTCATATATTATTCTCCATATATATGAAATTACATATATGAATGCAATTACACCATGTAAGACGTTCGAAATATGTTTGCAGAATGTTGAAATCAACACCGCTGCCAAGAAACTAACTGTGTTCAGAGGATGAACCGCCACCCGGCATCTAATCGAGGTAAAAATACATGGATGAATCACTCAAACTGTTTAAAGCACTTGCCGATGAAACCCGACTGCAGTTGATACTTTTATTGACGCACGGCCCTATGTGCGTTTGTGACTTGATGTCCGCAATTGACGAGAGCCAGCCTAAAGTTTCCAGACATCTCGCGCTGTTACGCGACGATAATATCTTGGTCGGAGAACGCAAAGGAAAATGGGTGTACTACGAACTTAACCCTGATCTTCCTGAAAACTGGACGCAAATTCTGAATATCGCCGCCAATACGCATAAAGAAGAACTACTGCAAAAAGTCAGTCATCTCAATACCTGTGAAACGGCCAACCCACAACGCTGTAACTGAGATCATCAACTATGAATATATTGTTTATTTGTACCCATAATCGCTGCCGCAGCATTGTCGCTGAGGCCGTAGGAAACCATGTGCGTCAGTTGCATGAACGCAATGATATCCATTTTGCGAGCGCAGGCAGTGAGCCAGAAGGGCAAGTATTTCCAGGGGCGATAGAGCATTTGGGAAGCCATGGCATCAACACCGACGGGTTACGCAGCAAATCCTGGGACGAACTCGAAGATTTTAAAGCAGATATTGTTATTCCCGTCTGCGACAAAGCCGCCGGTGAAGCATGCCCCTTATTTTTGGCTCCGGCTCTGCGCATCCAATGGCCGCTTTCCGACCCATCAAAGATAGCGCTCGACCCTGCAAGCACACAGGAACAGGCAAACGCAGCGTTTGCAACGCTCATTAGTACGCTTACGCAACGTATTGAAACGATGATTCAGATCATCGATTCGACGCCTGACTTACAACAACTCGGCGAGCGCCTGCAAGCCGTTGCTGATTAATCACATGATGGGCTCGCCCCGCCATCAACACCTTTGAGGTTAACATGGGAACATTCGAACGTTATTTAACTGTTTGGGTCGGCGCCGCGATTATCGCGGGCGTCGCATTGGGTAGTATTTTTTCGGGATTTTTTACCTTTCTCGCCGGTTTAGAAGTTGCACACGTCAACCTACCGGTTGCCGTATTGATCTGGCTGATGATCTTTCCAATGATGGTGCAAGTGGATTTTTCTTCCATTCGTGACATCGGTAAAAAGCCTAAAGGCCTAGCACTGACACTCGTGATCAACTGGCTGGTAAAACCATTCTCAATGGCTGCACTCGGCTGGCTGTTTTTCAAAGTATTCTTCGCGAACTGGGTCGACCCACAAACTGCGGAACAATACATTGCCGGCATGATATTACTTGGCGTCGCTCCATGTACTGCCATGGTTTTCGTTTGGAGCCATTTAACACGCGGAGATGCAAACTACACCTTGGTGCAAGTGTCGGTGAACGACATAATCATGATCTTTGCATTTGCACCTATTGCCGGTTTTTTGTTGGGCGTAACCGATATTTCAGTTCCATGGGGTACGCTTTTCCTGTCTGTTGTTCTTTACGTACTTCTACCGTTAGTTGCTGGTGTAATAACGCGAAAGATCATAGACAAGGATGCAAATCATCAAGACCTAGAGAGTTTTCTTGCGAAAATGAAGCCATTCTCAATTATTGGTTTACTGGCCACAGTAACTCTTCTTTTCGGTTTGCAGGCCCCAACCATTTTAGCGAAGCCCCAAGATATCGTGTTGATTGCAATCCCTCTGCTCATCCAAACAGTTGGCATTTTCGCAATCACATATTTCATTGCGTTACGAATGAAACTTCCACACAACGTCGCAGCGCCTGCTTGCATGATTGGGGCATCAAACTTTTTTGAATTAGCGGTTGCGGTTGCGATCTCTTTGTTTGGATTACATTCGGGAGCTGCACTGGCTACCGTCGTCGGCGTACTTGTTGAAGTGCCGGTCATGCTGAGCCTTGTCGCTTTTGCCAACCGCACACGCCACTGGTTTGATTAACAGCCCTTAGAATCATAATCACGGCAACAAAAAAGGGTGACTGTGTATCCACACAATCACCCTTTTTAACACCACACTTTTTATGTTCAATCAAAGCGCCTATCGAATACTCACCAAGCTATCGCTCACAACCAGCTAGTGTTGAATGGTTGCAGCCATCGATATCAATAAACAATTGCGTCGAATATTCTTCAACAGGGACTTTTGTCAACGGCGTTGATGTCTTGCCCAGCAATTTCACATAGTCAACGAGCCCTTGCGCATACTCGGTAAAGGTATCAACAAAGTCACCACGCGCTTTAACGGTTCCGAAGGTCAGGTAACCATCACGGCCACTTGCGATAAAGCTGTTAGTCACAACGCGATAAGTTGCTGCCGGGTCGATAGCCTGCCAGGTACCTATCAATCGAGAATTAATTTCAATGTTGCTGAAACGCGAACCTTCTGCCTGTGTTTCGTCAAGGTTCCAACGAAGACCTGAAGCATAGGGAAACGCACCGGTTGACCCATCTGGGTTACGTGTATAAACGATCGCCTCTTCTAATACGGTCTTGATTTCAGCACCTGTCATTTCGAGCTCAACCAAGGTATTGGAAAATGGTAAAACATTAAACGCATTGGCAATAGAAAGATCACCTTGCTCAACGTCTACCCGAACACCACCACCATTTTGAATCGCGATATCAGCAGTTTTGGTAACCGTTAAAAACGCCTTAGCGACAACATTAGAGATATCACTTCCGCGCTCAAAAGTATCAGACGTGTCACAAGCAACTGAACGCCCCTGTCCTGGAATGCGCTCAAGGCAAAGGTCTTCTGCCACGGTGCCAATAACTTGCTGTTTCAAAGTCTCTACCGCTGATTGATACCCTGACAAAATTAATTTGGTAGTCATATCTTCGGGGGCCAGAACAACCTCGTTTACTGCCGTCAGCGCCAGTCGTACTTTAGTGCTATCGACTTGCTCAAGCGTTTTGGTGATATCGTCACCTTCGATCTCAACTTCGTAGGTAAAATTACTGCCAACAGGAAGATACGGCACACCGTCGCAGCTTTGCACAACACCATCAGCATCAAACGTTACATCTAGGCTGCCCATGACATGGCTATATTCCCAAGCCTGAACAATACATACCGGATTACCGTCTTTATCAGTCACACGGGTTGGGTATTCACCAGCTGTGTTGAAACCAAGAGAAGCTAGGTCGCTGCTACCCAATAATGTATGGGAATCACCACCGACAATAACATCGACGCCCGAGAGTTTCGCGGCCATCGCTATGTCATTCTGGTATTGATAGTGCGTCACCAAAACGATTTTGTTAACGCCGTCGGCAACCAGCTCATCAATCATTGTTTGCGACGTAGTTAGCTCATCCAAAAACTGTGTATCGGCATCAGGATTCGAGGAGTTTTTGGTTTTCCCGGCGATATCGATACCTACAAAACCTACCTTTACGCCTTGATATTCTTTAACAACGTAAGGTTTGATCAGATCTTTGATCGGCGAATCATCAGCCGGAACCACGTTAGCTGCCAAAGTAGGTGTTTCGCACGCTGACGCGTTCAACTCTCGCAAGAAATTTGCCAAGCCAGAATCGCCATCGTCAAATTCGTGATTACCCAGTACAAAAATGTCGAAACACACTCGGTTCATCATACGCGCGTTAGCCTCACCGCCGAATAGCGTATAAAACAGTGTGCCTGTTATTGCATCACCAGAATGGATTTTCACGACATTTTGGCGCTGTGAGGCCAAGGTATTCGCCAGGGTAACCATACGTGGGAAGCCCCCGTAGCTAACTTCTACTTCATCAACATCGGCGGCTAATTCCAAACCCGATGTATCAAAATCAAACGATGCAGCCTCGAGGTGAGAATGATGATCGTTCATATGAATAATACGCAGGTCTAACGGTTTGTTAACGGGTGCAGGTTCACCCGTTGGGCCCTGTGCTCCAGGAGCGCCCTGCTCGCCCACTGGGCCTTGAGCACCTGCTGGGCCTGCAGGGCCAGACTCACCATCATCACCGTTACAGGCTGTTAACATGGCACACATCAGCGCAGTGCTGCCGACCACACGCAATTTATTACTAACTGAAATCATCAACGAACTCCATTTGTGATATTCGAACCTGCCACACCGGCGACACGCTAATCGCCCGCCAGAACGGCACGGTCAGATTGCTAATAGGTAAGGTTATGTATTCCGACGGGACATTCCATTCAGTGCCGCGTTCGATCGGTTACCACGTTGGAATAACAATTTATGCAGATAATAGATCGCAAAACCTACCCCGATGGTACGTTCAGTAAATGACGATTTTTTTTCGCTGACATTAAAGTAAAAAGACAATCAAGCCAGCAATTCAGGCGTTAGAACTCACCACAGACATAACGACGCGCTAACAAAGCTTGTTCGGTTTGAAAGGAAATCTATACTCACACAAGTGACTGACGAACGGATTCCAGATGCAAACTATTCACTCCAAGCTCATTAGCATGACTATTCAGCAGTCACTCATTGGCTTTCTCGGGCTTGCGTTCACAGTTGTTATTTTCCGTCAGACTGACTTTACCCACGCCGAAATTGTGGCCAAGTTACAGTGGGTATTAATCGCCTATGCCGCCGGAACATTGCTACAGGCAATCCAGCTCAAAAATATCGGTTTGGGTAGCGGCTTGATGTTGCCACCGGTGAGCGGTGCAATTTATGTACAGCCATCAATCCTAGCAATTACTATCGGCGGCATCCCGATGTTGGTGGGAATGACGATCTTCGCGGGTTTCTGCGAGTTTGTTCTTTCTTTTATTCTGCGTAGAACACGGATTATTTTTCCGCCTGAGATTTGCGGTCTGGTATTACTGCTGGTTGGCTTGGAATTGGCGGTTGCAGGCATCGAAGCAGGCATTAAACCTGACTACACGACTAACTGCCTGATCATCGCAGCGACGTTAATTCCTATTATCGTTCTCAGTGTTTGGGGACGCGGCTACATCCGCCATGTCTGTAGTTTACTCGGCGTTTTAGCAGGTTTTATCGTCGCCCTTGCGCTCGGCGCGACGATGCCTCAGCAAACCCAAGCACCGATTTTTTCCCTACCCAATGTTGATAGCTTGTTTGGCCAAGGCATCGCATTCGACTGGTCTTTGAGCTTGCCGTTTTTTCTAGTCGGGTTTTCTGCAACGATTCGCACCCTCGGATTAGCAATGAGTGTTCAACAGGCCAATAATCCCTCATGGCGAAAGCCGGATTATCCGTTGCTTCAGCGGTCGATCCGAAGTGACGGGGNCGGCGCCATGGTGGCAGGTGCGTTCGGCATCAACGGCTTGAATGTCTCACCTACCGCCACAACGATGGCGATTGCCTTCCGTTGTACCGATATTAAACTCAGCTACGCAATGAGCCTGGTCTTTGTCATTTTGTCATGCTTCCCAGTACTTCTCATGAGCATTGCTGGCTCGCCATTACCCATCGTCGCAGCATTATTAATTTACTACGCCGCGTTTATTTTTACCGGGGGCATTCGGACCATTGGCGCTCAATCATTCGGTATCAGACAAGTATTTACGATAGGAATCTCTTTCGTCTTTGCCATCAGCACCTACATTGTCCCTGAAGCCTATCAAGCACTGCCCGAACCTATGTCGACATTCGGGCGCTCAAGCCTAGCAATGGGCCTGATCAGCGCAGTATTTATGAATATTGTTTTCTTTATTGGCGCGCGACGCCACGCACGATTTACCCTGCAACTGAAAGACCAGCCCGCACAGAATATTCGTGAGAACATATTCACCTACGGTAATGCTTGGGGGTTAAAACAAGACTTGGTCGAAGACGCGATCACGATCGCCAAAGAAATTGCTCACGATATCCATCATGCTCACTTGGCTGAAAGTGATATTACCGTCGATGCGAAAGAAGACACAGAACACTTCACCGTATCGCTGCATTATCGCGGCGCGCCCTACAAAATGATGCCGCTGCAAACCGTCGACACGGAAAAGATTCTCGACGAAGAAATGTTCATCGAAGGGCTCAAGATCTATCTGCGTGGCATGCTGCCTGATAAGGTAACAACCTCTATCAAAGATAACGACTATTGCTCAATTGCTGTCAGTTTCAGACATTGAGCGAATACCATCCAAAACGAGAACGGCTATGAAACTGCAACCACTACAATTTCTGGTACTGTCAGTAATCATCGGAAGCGGCACTACGGCGCTGGCCGAGTCACACACATCGGCGAATAGCCCCGCGTCTCATTCTTCCTCAAACAACGACAGTATCCCACCAAAACCCGCCAAGGATTTCAGACAGCTCGCGTTGCAGACCGATAAACTCACCACGGCATTTGATCAGATATTTTCAGATAAACACGCTCACTATTCAGCCATTATGGTGATGTTTGATGACAATTTGCGCGCGAAATCCAAAACGCTGAAAACGCTGCATGTGCGCACGCTTTCTGATCTCGATACCATAATCGGGAATCGCCTGACCACACTGCGAAAAGAATGGTTACTGCTCGACCAACAAACCATTAAAAAAATGGCCCCTTTGATCAATGCCAAAGAGGCCAAACAACTCGGCTATGTACTCGACATCGCCAGAGAACGGTTAATCGCACCAAAAGAAGGGGTAAAAAGCTGATCTAACAAACGCAAACTGCCACCACGACCTATTAATGAGAATCTGCGCTTTAACTAGATACCCGCCACTATCAGGTAGAAGCTACTATGGTTTCCGCACCACCAGCCAATTCAAAAGGTCGTTTACGCGCCAGCATATAGAAAACACAAGGTACAAACACGAATGACAACATCGTCGTAAGTACCGTCCCTCCAGCAATCGCCACAGCAAACGGCGGCCAGAATCCACCGCCACCCAATATCAACGGTAAAAAGCCGCCAACCGTGGTGATAGTTGTAGACGTAATATGCCGCGCGCAGAGTTTCACACAGTGAATAATTGCATGGGTGTCGCCTCGAATAGCCCGAGGATTCGCCTTCAGTTCTGCCAGAATGACAATCGCAGCATTAATCGCCAAACCTATAAGCCCGAGCAAACCGATAATTACGGTAAAACCAAAGGGGTAGCCGAATACATAGACACTCAGAAGCCCCAAACCCGCTGCCTGAATTGCAACAGAAAAAATAATGGCACTGAGCCGGAAGGAGTTAAATGACAACACCACCACCGCAACCAGCATCGTCATGATTACGCCCACATACAGCATTAAGTCACCAACGGCTTCATTGCGTTTTTCACCTTCGCCACCCAACTCTATGCGATAGCCCGCAGGCAAGGCAATAGGGTTTTCCTCTAGCATTTTATTCACGCGTTGTACCACCGTCGCTGGCAATACCCCATCACGAATATAAGCTTCAATGGTGTTCACCCGCTCTCCGTCTCGCCGTGGTATTGATGAGAAATTCGGCTGTAACGATAGATTGGCGATGGCTGACAGCGGAATGCCTTCATAGCCATCATCGTCAATAGACATAGCATTGGATTGGCGCGGAGCAACCAGATTAATATCGCCCAGTGATGCAAGATCCCCCCGGTTAACCTGATCCAATCGCACCCTTACATCTAGCTCTTCTGTGGATTCCAACATCGAACCACCAACAATCCCATCCAATGCAGCCTGCAATTGACGTGAAACATCCACAAGGCTCAATCCGTTGCGTTCCACTTCTTGTTCATTGATATCAACCCACAACTTAGGCGTCGCATTACCTAACGTCGGGCGCGTGTGCATCACGTCATCAACTGCCGTCATCCGCAGCCGGAGTTCATCGCCGATGCGTTTCAGCTCACGTAAGTTCGGGCCATAGATACGGTACTCAACTGGCGCATCAAAGGGGGGGCCCTGCTCCAATTTGCGCACCAAGATTTGCGCTTGAGGGTATTTGTCGTCCAGTGTTTTTTGCAATTGAGGAATCAACCGATCCGCCACAATAAAGTCATCAACGGTGACCATGGCTTGTGCGTAAAACTGCGCCCCATCCTTTGTGGGTACCAAGTTGTAGTAAAACGATGGGGCGCTGGCACCGACAAACCAGTGAACACTAACAACACCATCACGCGCAGTAATATCGGCGTAAAGCTCATCTGCGAGATCTCGGCTGGCATCTAGACTGGCTGACTCAGGCAAATACACCTGAATATGGAACATATCGCGATCAGAAACTGGGAAGAACTGCTCCGTTAACTTACCCGCACCATAAAAACCCAATGCTGGCAGCACAAATATCACCATTGCGGATACCAGAGGTCTTCGTAAACTCAGCGCCAGTAGTTTTTCAAATGCACGAGTCATTGTGTGAGAGCGTATACCAACCTTCCAGAATGCGCTGTCGTTTGGAGCGGGCTTGAGGAATCGCCCGGCTAAACCGGCAATCAACGTATGCGAAATAATATATGAGCCGATCAGAGAAAAGATCACTGACAGCGCGATCCCACCAACAAACTCCCCTGCTGACCCTGGCATTAAAACAATCGGTAAAAACGCAAGCACGGTCGTTAACGTGGAGCCAAGTAACGGCAACCACAAATGACGAACTGACTTTTGCACCGCTTCGACTTTCGTCAAACCTTGGCTACGTTCATGATTGATCGTATCCACCATCACAATAGCGTTATCGACCATTATGCCCAGAGCAACAATCAAACCCGTAACCGAAATTTGATTGATCGCCATCCCGGTGTATTGCATAACAGTTAGGGTAAACAACACCGTTAACGGCAGTGCTGATGCCACAATCAGTGACGCTCGCATACCGAGGGTAAAAAATAGAACGATCAGTATCAGCGAAAAACCGAGCAAGACGTTGTCCATCAAATCTGCAAGGCGAGTGGACGTATATTTGTCTTGAGAGAAAATGACTTCTGTTTTTATGTTGGCGGGCAGAATCGCATTGAAATCATCCAAAACCGTTTCGATCCGCTGCGTCCATCGATCAACACGCAAGTCTTTATCCGCCTGCACACCGACCACTACGCCACGCTGACCGTGCAACAACGCAACGCTGGAAGCTGGGTATTTTTCATGACGGCTCACGCTGGCAATGTCGCCAATACGAATCATCACACCGGATTGATCAACTTGCAGCGGTATCTGACGCACCCGCTCAAGGCTGTTGACTTCGCCTTGCAACTCAACAGAAAAACGCTGCAGATCGTTATAGACCTGCCCAGCCGCAATTTTTGCGTCTGCACCGCGCACCGCATTGGACACATCCACGGCGCTCAAACCAAGGTTTGCCAAACGGTGAGAATCAACGGTAATGAGTATTTCTTCTTTTGGTTCACCGACAACATCAACTAAAGGTGTGCCATACACCGCACGAAGGCGGCTTTCTAGTTCATGGGCATATCGCCCCAGTACATCCGGCAGAGGCGTGGAATCACCCTGCCATTGCAGCCCGATTAACATGGTAAATGCGTGATTACGGTCTTCGTCCAACGCTGGCGCTCCAGCACCAGCCGGTAATTCTGGCTCGACTTCGCCGATCAAATCCCGCGCGCGTGACCACAAAAGTTTAACGCCCTGAGCACTGACATCACCAGCAATGCGGATGACAACCAACGAAATACCTTCGCGAGACGTCGAGGTAATATGCTCAATACTGGGTAATTCACGCAGCTTATTCTCAAGCTTTTCCGTCACAAGTGCTTCAACCCGTTCGGCGGAAGCTCCCGGAAACGGCGTGATGATCATCGCTACCCGACCAATGATGTGCGGATCTTCCGCACGCGGAATCGCCGACAGTGCACTAAGCCCCGACACCACGAGCAGCGCAATCAGTAGCGCCTGTAAACGGCCGTTTTCAACAAACTGACGCATCATTTGCGGCTACCTTTTTGGGCAATGCCATTACGAACCCACTGACCGGCAACGAGGCGCAACAACCCCTGTGAAACAACCTTCTCACCGTCACTAATCGCACCCGATACATACACCGACTCGTTAGTGGCATGAAGTATCTGTACATCTCTGGCCTCAAGTTTATAAAGGCCATTATCTTGTGGCTGCATCACATAAGCGACCCACAAGCCTCGCACACCATCCGTAATTGCCGCTGCGGGTAACCAAAATCCCTCTGCGGGTACTGGCTCAGCAATTTCAACTTTAACTAATGAACCGTGGTAGCCAACTTGGGCACCATTTAAATCGAAACGCGCCTGAACGGTGCGGGTCATATTGTCGACATCAGCACCCAACGCTACCAATTTTGCTGTTGCTGGGTGACCTTGCAACGTTATCTTATAATCATCACCGACCTGCATATTGGCAGCCAGTCTTGCCGGCACACCAACTTCCAATTCCATCGAACCGACTTGTTGCAGTCGCATCACCCGAGTTCCTGCATCAACCACCGTCCCTTCATCAACGAACCGGCGCGTCACAACACCATCGTAAGGTGCAATAAGATGTGACTTACGAATGCGCGTTTCAACACCTGCCATCGATGCTTCAATACGTCGCAGACCGGCTTGATAGGCTTTACGCTCAGCGTTTAGCTCATCAAGTCGTTGCTCGGACGTGAAGCCCTTTTCACGTAACGAACTTTGTCGCCGTATGCTGGCCTCAGTCAGAGCCAATCGAGCGCGGGTCTCTTCCAGTTGTGCATCCTGTTGCTGTTTTTCAATACCCAGCAATTCAACGTTTAACGCTGCAACTGTCTCTCCCTTTTTTACCGATTCGCCGGCCTTTTTGAACACCTGATCTAATTTACCGGCTAACTCAAAACCCAGATCAGCGTTTTGAGACGCTACTAGATTACCGCTATAACGCCTGACAATATGGTACTCATCGCTATGTTCGACAGTAAATGGAACAACCTTATGCACATACGCAGGCGCGCTATTCACTGCCGATGATGGAGCATTCGGATCTACATCCTGCTCCGCTTGCGCCAAAGCCGGAGTGCCTAACACGATAAAGCTGATCGCGATTCTACCGAGCAATGTGCTTTTAAAATGCTGAAGGCAGGAGCGAACGCCTAACCGACTTTTCACGGGCATTTGTTGGCTCGATGATATTACCTTAGAGCCGACAAAACTCGACGCACTTGCCACGTTAGAAGGCAACGATGGGTTATACGACACGAATAACATCGGCGACAGCAAAGACGTATTGGCTTTGCTCAATCCACGGATTTTCATAATGAGGTGAAACCTTCCTCGGAGTATCTGAGAAGCACTATAGTCCAAATCATACTGGACGGTCTAGTTTATTTACTGAAATTTCTTTTATGCTATAGTAGCCGCATGAATAGAACCCCAGACACCCCAAACACCAGCGACGCAAGCGCCAAAGCTTCCGCTAACAATACAGCCACCACAAAGAGCCGCTCGAAAAGTGAAGAAAAACGCGAAGCGATTCTGACTGCTGCTGCCGACTTGTTTATCCAACAAGGGTTCGTCAATACCAGCATGGATCAAATTGCCAAACAGGCTGAGGTATCCAAGCAAACCGTCTATTCACACTTTGGTGATAAACACGGCATTTTTGCGGCGTCCATCGAGCAAAAGTGCATCGCCCATTCACTGGAAGCCGGCTTTTTACAGCAAGACCTCCCTGTTGAAGAATTACTGTCTGATCTCAGCCACCGTTTTGCCGAGCTGGTAAAAAGCGATGACGCCATCTCTGTAGCACGCGTTTGTATCAGTAATGCTGAAGAATATCCGGATATATCAAACACGTTTTTTGAAGCTGGACCCGAGCGGGTTATGTCGATTGTCATTGTGTTTTTAGAAGAACAGCATCGCAAAGGCCACTTGGTTATTAAAAACCCGACTTTCGCTGCTTATCAATTACTCCATATGTTGCATGGCGCAGCATCTTTCAAAGCTCAATATGGCCTACTTCCCAACTTTGATAACCAAGAGCAATTGGATTACATCGATGATTGTGTGGCCATGTTCCTGCGAGCCTATAAGCCCTAAAGGTACATTAAAGCAGGAAAACCCTCCGACCACTCCCCCCCCACTGATTCACAAAGCATTTTACAGTAAGATTGTCTGTTTATTGGGCCACCCCCTGTTTTGTGGGCAGCCGACAGACCCAAAATAATAACCAGACACATCGGTAAGTGACAATGAATGCGCTACTAGAGTCAATCGAACGTATCGGAAACCGGATTCCTCATCCCAGCCTGATGTTTTTCTGGCTCTGCATCAGCATAGTCGTGTTATCAGCGATCACCGCGTTGGCGAATGTGTCCGCCATCAACCCCGTCGACCAGTCAGTTATCGCCGCCCGAAGCCTGGCGAGTGCTGCAGGCCTGCGCTTTATACTCACCGACATGGTAACGAACTTCACCAGCTTCGCTCCGTTAGGCATTGTTCTGGTTGCCATGCTGGGTATAGGTATTGCCGAGAAGTCTGGGCTTTTAAACCACACACTGACAACCGTTACACGATACGCCAAAGGAAAGTGGCTGACGGCTGTCGTCGCATTCGCTGGCGTCATGTCATCCATGGCAGCGGATGCTGGCTATGTTATTTTAGTACCTGTTGCAGCCCTGCTCTATCAGGCAGCCGGGCGTTCGGCAATAGAGGGCATCGCGACAGCATTCGCGGGGGTATCTGGAGGGTTTTCTGCCAACCTGCTGATTGGCCCCATCGACGCCGTGTTAGCTGGAATATCCACCGAGTCCGCTCAACTAGTCACTCAAGGCACAACAATTCTTCCTACCAGTAATTGGCTCTTCGGGATCGCTTCCACGGTTTTCATTACAGTGATCATTACCGTCGTCACTGAAAAACGAAACTGGCGACACCTGGCCGCTGGCGAAATCACCCTAGACACTGCGCCGGCATCGTTTGTGCCTGAAACTGGCCACATGCCTACCCAATCTCCATCTTCAACGTCAACCCAAGGCAACCTGAAAGGTATCGGCCTTTTTACCGTTATCTTTGCAGGATTAGTAGCACTGGCAGTGGTACCTGAATCCGCACCTCTGCGAGATCCAATAACCGGTAGCATTGCAAAGTCACCGTTTATCAGCGGGATTGTCATCATTATCGCGCTCTACTTCGCCGGCGTTGGGATGATTTACGGCAAGGTTAACGGCACCTTTAAAAATACCAGAGACATCATACTGGCAATGGAAGCGACCATGTCAACGATGGCTGGGTACTTAGTATTGATGTTCTTTGCCGCTCAATTTGTCGCCTACTTCAATTGGAGCAACATTGGACTCATTATCGCCATTGAAGGAGCCAACTGGCTTACCAACATCGATATTGCCAAACCCGTTCTGTTAGCTTTATTTATAATAATCAGTGCTTTTATCAACTTATTTGTCGGTAGCTCGTCGGCCAAATGGGCACTGATTGCCCCGATATTTGTCCCCTTGTTGATGTTCTTAGGCGTTGCACCTGAGGTCACTCAACAGGCCTATAGAATTGGGGATAGCTCTACCAATATCATCACACCGATGATGCCCTATTTTGCGCTCGTGCTCAGTTTTCTCCAACGTCATAATCCAAACGCTGGGGTCGGCTCACTAATGGCCGCAATGGTTCCTTACTCAGTTTCATTTATCATCGGCTGGAGCCTACTGTTTCTGATTTGGATTTCGATCGGGTTACCTCTGGGCATCTAGCGCACTGCCAGTAGAGCCACTCATGACCAACGAGCAAATCCGGGATAGTTAAAATTTCTATCAAAAAATGGATGTTCGAGGTCTACACTATCGTTGCCGTATGAAACGGGCTTGCGAAAACACACCTTTCACCATGTGTTCGCGTAATAATTACTCAGACACGGCTACCGATATCAATCGCCCTAGTAACCAGCGATTGATATCAAACACATTCCTGGAGCCAGAAAAACGATGTTATCCACAAAAAAACAATTGGATTGTGCCATTCTCGATATTGATGCACCGGCTGAGTGGGTGTGGCAAACACTAACGGATACTGAGCATTATGAGCGTTGGTCGCACTCTCTGCGTGTTAAAGAAGGCGCATTCGCTGTCGGAGAAACACCCGTTGTTTGCAGTACTAAACTCCCAATGGCCCAACCTTCATACAAACTTCATATCGAAGCGTGTGAGAGCCCTCGTTTGCTGGCTTGGACACTCAACATCCCAGTGCGACAAACGCTTCAACTCAAGCGATCACATTTTGTCACCGCACTGAGTGAAAGCCGTTGCCAATACTCATCGATCATCGTCTTCTCAGGCCTTGCGGCATTATTTATTACGCCATTACTGCACCGCTCATTGCAACGACACCTCGATGACTTTGCCACCGGTTTGAAAGCTGAAGCCGAAACTCGCTACTTCCATCATCTGCAAACCGTTTCTTCGGCATAGCTAATATCTCAAAGGGAAAAACCTGCTACCAATTGTCGGACAAAACCCGTCAGACTTGAACTCTGTGATTTCCTTTACCCTCTAAAACTGCGTTAGCTGATCAGACACTCGATCACTATTCAGCCACTTAGGAATACTTCGCTGCGCTGATTCGAAACAACTGGCACTGCCAGTAGAGGGATCATTTTATGAAACAGTTGGGCATCACAGACACCGCATTTATTAATCTTGAGCATCCTGATACCCCACAGCATATTGCTGCATTGGGCATTTATGACCCATCGACCTCGCCCAGCGGCAAAGTCGATTTTCCTGCGATGATCAAACACTTCGAACGCAGAATTAAACAGTTCCCATTGTTTCGAACACGACTAATCCAATCTCCGGGCAGTTATTCACGCCCTTATTGGCACGTGGATGATGATTTCGATGTTGAATTCCACGTTCGGCATTTGGCGATTCCGGCACCAGGTGATTGGGAGCAGCTCTGCAAATTGGTCGCACGTATGCACTCGCGCCCTATCGATCTGAGCCACCCGTTGTGGGAATCCTACATTATCGAGGGGATCAACATTCCCGGCATGCCGGAAAACTGTTTTGCGATATACAACAAAGTACATCATTCACTGGTTGATGGCGGCGGAGCAGCGAACTTCATGCAAGCAATTCACGAGCTTACGCCAGAAGGACATTTGCAAAGCCGCGGTGACAAAGACGACCAATACGATGGCGAACACGAACCCACATACAAAGAGCTGTTGAAAACCAGTATCAAGAGCTACATGGATAACGCCTGGTCAACGACCAAAGGAACCTTTGGTGTCACCGAGCAGGTGGTTAAAACCGGAGTGAAACTGCTCAAAGGCGACCTGCCAGCACCGCCGACAGAATCCCCCACCATCAGATTTAATCAACCCGTGGGTAGCCATCGTTGTGTTGATGCATGCACCTTTTCACTGGATGACTTCAAGCTGATAAAAAATAAGACCGGCACATCGATAAACGATGTCGGCCTCGCGATTATCGCGGGCGGAATGCGCCGCTATCTTGAAGCTCATGGCGAATTCCCTGAAACATCTCTGGTTGCGACTGTCCCCATGGACATGCGTTTGCGTCGTGGTGAAGTCGGCCCCGACAACAACCAAGTGGGTTCAATGTTTACCAGCCTCCATACCAATATCGACAACCCGGTTCAACGACTTATTGCCATCAGCCATAGTGCCTCGAAAGCCGTAGAGCTTGGCGAAAAAACGCCACTGGCAAGCATGCTCAAGCTGGCTGGGGCTCTGTCTCCGCGCAATACCAAGCGCATCGTCAAGTTTTATACCGACAACAAAATTACCCAGTACCTACCGTTTAAAATCAACACGGTGGTTTCGAACGTTCCTGGCCCTCAAATCCCGTTGTATTCGTTCGGTGCCAAGCTACAGCACTACTATTGCCTCGGTCTGCTAACACCGGGGGTCGGTCTATTTCAAATGATGTTCAGTTACTGCGGAGAGATTACGCTGACCATTCTTGGTGACCGAAAAAGCCTGCCGGATTCGGCCTTTTATCGCTCGTGTCTTGAAGCCTCATGCAAAGAATTGATGTACGAAATTACACACAGCCGTGACGTTGACCTGATTAAAATGGTGAAAGGCGCTGGCCACGTCGGTATTTTTGCAGAGCAAAGCCCGCCGGAGAAAACTGTCGATCAGGCTCCGCCAAAAACACGCAAACGTGCGACGAGAAAAATCCAAGAAAAAGACGAAACTGTACCCGATGAAGTTCCACTGACTGCCAAAAAATCAAGTGAAAAATCTACGACACACCAGCAGCAACATTAAATGGCAGCGGCGATCAAAGCACCATCAGTAAAGGTCATACCAGAGCTGCGCAGCTGAGCCAACATTGCATGTTTGCTGCGCCTCGACAATACTCTTGAGTATCAACCCAGAGACGGATCTCATGAAAAAACTGGTATTTGCCCTGCTATTCATTGCTTCCACAAATTGCTTTGCCGATCAAACTTGGCGCTGCACAAAAGACACTAAAGTTGTGCGTGTTTTCCTTGCGAATTTGCAGCCTGATATTGCGATACCGTGCGAAGTACGTGTTGAAATAGACGGTATCATCCATCGTCTTACGCACGAAGAAGTTGATCCTCAGCGTTGTGTCGTTGAAGCAAAAAATGCGGTTGAGCGCTACAACAATCAAGGATTTGACTGCGCCGCGCATTGATACAAAAGCGATTAGCCGCCGTCAAAAATCGAACGATAAACCTACCGTTGAACGATAGTCATCTTTCAATGGCACTTGGCCATCGGAGGTTGGGGTGGGGTTTTCGATACGATCCCATTCAAAGGATATCAATAAATCCATCAGGCTGGTGACTTCGAACTCAAACCCAGTTGTCAGGCGAAAGTTATATAACCCAGCGACGCGGTTGACGATTTGAACCCGGTAATCAAGGGTATAATCAATATCGCTAGTCAGCTCCATTTCCAGGTTAGACACAAACGACAACGCCGGCGTTTGGCTGGACGGGCTCCCTGATTCAACATCTTCGTTTTCGGTATACTGATAACCTACATTCCCGGATATCTGCCATTCCATTTTGGACGTATCGATAACATCTAAACCGATACCACTACCAATGGTGATCCGGTTGTTGATGTTTTGAAAGGTATCCTTGTAATACTCACCATTGAGCACCTGCCAAAAAAACTTTGTATCAATGAATTTATCCCAAGAGACATTGGCCAAGTGGTTATTTGCAGACAACACATCATCCGTGACACTGTAGTTACCGGTATAAGTTATTCCTAAACGGTTTTCTATCGTGCGGCGCTGGAAGCTGGCCTGCGCGTTAACTTCGGTTTGGTTAGTGTTGCCTGAGCGAAAGTTTGCGCCCAGATTAGCGTTGCCTTTCCAATAATTGGATTCTTTGGGCTCTCCGGCGGTTACCGTTAACACTTCATCATAATCGATGACTTCATCGTAGCCGGTAACGGTTAGAACCCCGTTTTGCACCAAGATACGCCCGAGCAGAATACGGTTGGATTTAAGCCGTATTTGCATCTGCCGGCCGGTGCGCAAATACTGAATATCCTTCCATTTGATATTGCGGTCACCCAGCTTGTCGGAATCAAATTCCAAGGTGCGGCTGTACATTACCTCGACCGTACCTTTCAACCATTCCTGTGACGTTAGCTGCAACCAATCCCACTTAGTATCCAAAGGTGGTAATACCGGATACCAGTTATCCGACCGGCATGGCAACGCAGCCATCAGCAGTAGAAAATATAAGGCAGCTCGGAGCGGAAGTTTGGAGTAAATCAAAACACCGGGTCTTGTTGAAGTTATTGTGCCTAGCATTATAGACAAAGAGCAGCAGGATTCGCGCTATTTCGTCTCTTGTTTACAGATTTTCGACCTCTATAATCAACGCATTTTTTAATAGAGCGCTAGTTATGGATTCTGCACTAATTGATGTTCGCAGCAACCAGGAATTTGAACAAGGCCATCTTCGCGGTTCGATTTCTGTCGAGCTCGCCGAGCTGCCTTTGCGCATGCATGAACTGCCGCCCCGCAGCCTTCCAGTCACCCTGATATGCACGCCTGATCAGTTGCAGCACGCGACGGACGTCTTTTCTGCCAAAGGCTATGAGATAGCTCGCCTAGAACTATGGCAGACGGAGACGATTGCTCAATGGCATAGTCAGGGCCTTATCGAATCAGGCCCCCAAGCCGCGAGACTTTGGGAGCCGGCGCCGGTTATCCGAACATTCGTCGAAAGGTTCATGCCTAACACGCCTGAACCCGCATCCAATTTGGGTCTTGATATCGCTTGCGGTTGCGGACGCGAATCGGTATTTCTTGCGATGCATGGCTGGCAAATGACCGGCATCGACTACCAACAAACTGCGCTCGAAAAAGCACAACGTCTAGCCAAACAACACATAGTAAACCTGAAAACACTCAGCCTTGATGTTGAAGCAGACGATACCGCACTTAGCAACCTACCGGGTATGGATCTCATTTGCGTACAACGATATTTACACCGCCCGCTGTTACCCAAACTCCAACAACAACTGAACCCCGGAGGCTATCTGATTTACCAGACCTTTATGCAAGGCTGTGAAGCGTTTGGCCGGCCGCGTAACCCGAACTTTCTATTAGTACCCGGAGAGTTAAAAGCGACGTTTGACGCGCTCGACGTACTCTACGATGAGGTCATTACACTCGATGACGGCCGCCCTACCAACGGGTTTATCGCTAGAAAACCGCTCTCACCAATCGCTTGATATTAAGAATGCCTAAAACCACCATGAAACAACATCGATTCCCCCCGCGCATCAAGGCCATTACCCAGGCGGGTAGCGGCAACTACGACTGTATTTGGGACACCTGTTGCGACCATGGCCAAATCGGTGAAGGGTTTCTGCTGTCAGACCTGCAGCATTCAGAGGCCGACCACCAAACGTCTAGCGCTCACGTTTACTTTGTTGATCAAGTCGCTCATATCTGTGATCAGCTGCGCTCTCGGCTTGAAGCGCAATACTCATCGGCTAGCTTTAGTGTTCTGTGCCAAGATGCAGCGTCAATAAGCCTGCAATCATCCGCTATGCCAGCGTTACGGCATTTAGTTGTCATTGCAGGCGTCTACGGTCACACCGCCGTCGACATTATGCATTCAATACTTACCCAAAATGATGCTTCTCTGCAGCCGAATATCGACTTCCTGTTATGTCCGAACTACGAATTATTTGAACTACGCCAATGGCTGATAAAACAGGGCTTCTCTATGAAACGTGAAGAGGTTGTTCTGCAGAAAACACGATTGAATGAGATCCTGCTAGTGTCGCCCATCAGTAATAAATTCGACAGCGCACCGTCACTAACCGGCAAAAGCTGGAACCTGGACTGCGACATCCAGCGTCAACATGTTCAGGGATTATTCAAACATCGACAGCGCCAGGCTCGCCAGAACAACGATGAAAACGCAATAATTGCGCGTGATCTGTATCAGAAGCTTCTTAATCAGCGCTAGAATGCTAGGTTAGTAGCAGCAAACATTTTGACCGACACTGCGATTCCGATTACAGTGCGCCGCCAATTACGCATCCATCAATGCACGAAGAGACACCACTGTGTTGTTTTCCCCCGTCAAAGCTATTGTTCATTTGTTTTTTGTGATATTTATTCGTCCTTTTGTCAGGGTTTCGCTGGTGCCTGAACCACTGCCTGTCGATCTAACAGACAAAAATGGCAAAGCGTTGATATTGGTTGTACCGAACAAGAGTTATCTTGATGAAAAAGTCATACGGCTGGCTCTCAGCCAGTACGACGGTCTTCAGCTACATACACTATGGCTACCGCATGCAGAAAAGCGCCGCGCCAATGAACGTTTTGCGCAGCGACTAAAGAAACTCCACAGAGATTACCCGAAGGCAGAACTCCTACCGGTGTCTTTATTCTGGGGCCGTATGCCTGGCCGTCAGCAAGGATTTTGGACGAGCTACCTATCAGATAACTGGACGGTTGGCGGTGCTCTACGCCGGTTCCTCACGCTATTCATGCAAATTCGTAACGTCTACTGTTACGTTGGTGCCAACCTAAATTCCAATACCCTTGAGATAAACACTCTAGGCAACGATCAAGCCGAAATGGTGGCTGATCAGTTACGCCGAACCTTGGCTGGCCAACGTGAAGCGATTATCGGCCCGGATTTATCACACCAGCGTATTCTTGCTGACAAAGTTCTGTCGTCAGAGGCCGTCCAAAAAGCCATCCAAGAAACAGCTCAAAGCACCAATAAACCCGTCGAACAAGGGCAAAAAAAGGCACAAAAATACCTCAAAGAAATGGCCTCCGATTACTCGTATCCAATTGTTAGGCTGTTTGACGTTTTTCTCTCGTGGTTATGGGAGCGACTCTATCAAGGCGTTGATATTCAGGGAATTGAGCAGATACAGGGCATCGCAGAAGATTGTGAGCTGATTTACGTGCCATGCCATCGCAGCCATATTGATTACCTGCTGCTGTCTTATGTGATTTATCACAAGGGATACATGCCGCCACATATCGCTGCCGGCATCAATCTCAACCTCCCCATTGTCGGCACACTTTTACGTCGCGGCGGAGCGTTCTTCATCCGCCGTCAGTTCAGAGATGACAAAATCTATCGTGCCGTGATCGAAACCTACATCCAGATTATGTGCCAAGAAGGCATTTCGATTGAATATTTCATAGAAGGTGGTCGCAGCCGAACCGGTTTTTTACTGCAACCCAAAGCCGGCATGTTAGCGATGACGCTACGCGCAGCCAAACAGGCTAGCGAGACCGACCGACCCGAGAAACCCATTGCCTTTGTACCTATTTATATCGGCTATGAACGCTTGTTCGAGAGCCACAGCTACATCAAAGAGCTGTATGGCGAGAAAAAAGAAAAAGAGTCGATCAAAGGATTAATATCTGCGGCCAAGTATCTAAAAGAAAACTTCGGCAAGGTTTACCTGAATATTGGTCAACCGATCTTCCCACAAGCGATGCGCCAATCCATGATTGAATCCGGCAGCGCAGACCCCCATAGCGATGACGACAGTTTCAAACAATGGGTATCTGGTTTAAGTACGGGGATTTTAGAACAAATCAACCGTCACGCCAGCCTTTCTCCGCTGCACTACACCGCCATTGCAATGCTAGGTAGCGAGCGTAACGCATTGCTGGCGCAACAGCTTCAGACCCAAATCGGCTTGCTGAAAGAACTCGCACATATGCCGGATTACTGCGACACACTGAATTATGATGAAATGTCGGATCAGGATCCGATCGAGCACGCTCTTTCGCTCGGTTTGATTCGCCGAAACGATCGCTCGTCCGCCGATATTTTTTACCTCGATCAAAGCGGCGAAGTCAGCGCGACCTTTTTGCGAAATAACGCCTTGCACGTGTTTGTTATGCCATCACTCATTGCCAATGTCTTAGTGACCACGGGCAAAGTCAGCCGCCGCCGCCTGCGTGATGTTTGCCTGCGTCTTTATCCTTACGTAAAAGCCGATTTATTCCTGCCCTGGCCGATTGAAGCGCTGGATCAGGTTATCGCCAAAGTGCTGGATATCCTTGAAAGCCATGAATTGATTGATGCCGGCAACTTGTTTATCCAACCGCGCGGGCAAGAAACCGAAGCATTTGATCATTTATTGGTATTAGCCGGTGCTGCACGGGCACATTTCCAACGCTTCCACATTACGTCTCAGATTGTTTTGGACGCACNATCTGGTACCTATTCGCTAAAATCGTTAGAAGAACGCTGCGTCCAAGCAGCCCAACAGCTATCGATTTTGCACGAAGTCCACGCACCGGATTTCTTCGACAAAAATCTCTTCAGGGCCTTTATTGGCAACCTGATCAGTGAATCAATTGTGGAACTCGATGATGCCGGAAATATTGCACACTCTGATGCGCTGACACAGGCAAATGTTCAGGCAAAATATGTATTGGGCGCTGATGTAAGACGGAGTATCGCACGGGTTTCAAAGCCCGCTGCAGACACCGAAAAACCCAATAACGGCTAGCCAACATCCACGCAATACTTGACCAAACACTCGTAGAAATAAGGTAAATCTGTGTTACATCCTGCTCAAAAGTGGATTCGCTTCCTCCTTCTGCCGTTGCTAGCCGCTATTGCCCTATATCAGTGGTATTTGTCAGGTCAGGTGATTACCAACTTTGCAGCCGACGGGTTGATTATCAAAGCGCAGGCGCGTTCGCCCAAAACAGGCACCCCGCTCCTTGAAATCTATGAAAAAAACGGCGTTTTGAAGCGCCTTGCTGATGACAAGCTTGTCGTTGATCCCAAATTGATGCGGCCTGGAGTACACTTTTTCAAAGAGCCCGGCTCTTCACAGGCGTTGATCGACAATCACATTATTGAACTACAACGCGGCGATTGACGGTAAATTACACCGTCCATGCGCAGGATCATTGAATTCGGATGTGTTTTGTCATTACTATGAAAGAAAAAACGATGAATCGCTATGCAATTTGATCCTTCTTTGATTTTGCTGTACCTGGCCCCTATGTTCCTCGCATTCATTGCTTGGGAGTGGTGGTATCTGCAAAAGCACGCCAGCAACCGCGCTCAAGCACAAGACAACACCCAAAATGGTATCCAAAACAGCGCCCAGTATTCGATAAGTGATACCGCTTCAAATGCCGCTTTGGCCCTGATGCATGAGCTCGGTAAAACCATCGCGGCTGTTGTCGTGATCAGTGTCTATGGTTGGTTCTTTGACTACCGGATGTTCGACATTCCAACGAATATTTTCACCATCGCGTTATTATTTCTGCTGCAGGATTTTTGCTACTACTGGTTCCACCGCACCAGTCACGTCGTACGCTGGATGTGGGCATCACACGTTGTTCACCATTCCTCAGAAAAATTGAATCTCAGTACTGCGTTTCGCCAAAGCATGATGTACCCAGTTTCCGGGATGTGGGTATTTTGGCTGCCGTTGATTGCACTTGGCTTCTCGCCAGACAGCGTGATCACCGTAGTATTAATTAGTTTGGCCTATCAGTTTTTTGTCCACACGCAGGTCGTTGATAAAATTGGTCCACTTGAAAGCATCCTCAATACACCTTCTCATCACCGTGTACACCATGCAAAAAACCCACGTTATATCGATAAAAACTTTGCGGGTGTATTGATCATCTGGGACAAAATATTTGGCACATTTGAACCAGAAGATCCGGCAGAGCCCTGCATCTACGGTATTCCAAAACAAATACGCAGCCACAACCCGATATTACTGACATTCCATGAGTGGAAGCAGATGTTTGCAGACATGCGGGAAAAACATGGGTGGAAGGCTAAAATACGCGAACTACTGGGGCGTCCGTACTAATTCAGCATCGGTGCCTTCGAGAGATACAAATGGGCGATTGAACGTAAGTTACATTCTCTCGCCCTGAGCACTAGCAAATAAACAGCGTCAATCGCGCACTCAAATCTCGCGACTGTCATGAATATCGCCCGTTACCAACTAAATACGGGTGCGTATCTACCAAAGTCCAGCAGCCAGAGTCACAGCAATAACAACCCAGACCGACAGCGTTAACCAATATTCCATCGGTTCTGACTTCCGGTGATATTCACGAATCACCCAAGTTTTTCCTGAATACAAATCATATGCGGCCCAAATTAACAGGCCAAACCCTACCAATTGCCAGAAATCCATACAGGCAATCCCCCTTCGTCTATCAACACTCGATTATTGAATAGCGACAATATAACTTGTCGCCACCTGTTAAAAACTTCGGGCGTATTCGTCATTGAACTGACCTACTAATTTTCGCATAGATCGAAATGCGGTATTCTATGTCGAATTTTTCGGGCCCATTTGCATTTTAGCGAATAGCACCTCAACGCTGCTTCGGACATTACATGAATTACACCTTGTCTTACAACGACGACAATCAACCAACAGCCGTATTTGAACGCTCTCATTTACTCTTCGGTTATTGGTTACAGGCGCTGACCAGCGAGAATGCCGTCGAGCTGGATCACGTGCTCGGTTTTGCGAAAAAGCTCAAAGGCAGCAATATTTCCGACTATCAAATCAGCAATAAGGGATACTACCTGCAACTGACACCTACCACAGCGAAGCTCGTCGGATTGAGTGTCTTGGAAGACCCAATGGACGAAAACGCCCTGATCGTTGATGAATCTGATGAGAAACTGGACTTTGCCAACACGCTTGATGTTGTCGTAACGCTGGATGAACTTATCGAGCTATTGACAAAATGGAGAGCACACATTAAAGAATACCAGAGTTAACACTTTAGCTAAGCTGAATGAAACTAGGTTTTTTCAGATAGTATATCGGTATCTCATTGATGTTTAAGCAACTTGTTTATAGATACAAATCAACACAACAACATCAAAACAGTGAAACCATTAACACTTTTCTGACAATTGAATTACCATAACGGCACGATAATATTTGGTACGCGCAATCTGCGCGATCAGAACCAACAACTCCATTCGCGGAGGGAGCGACACTTGCGTACTCTTTCTCAATCTGAACAGACGGAGAAACAGGTCGAAAGCCTTATCAGGCGGATTCCTTTTTTTAATCAGGTCTATGAAAACGGTGCCGACCAATTTCATACGATGTTGAATATCGCACAAATCGTCGAAGCAGAGCCTGAAGAACTCATCATTCGTAAAGGCGACGAAGACCACAGCTTCTATTTTTTGCTGAAAGGTCAGCTAGACGTACTGCTGGATATAGACAGCGATGATGCCGTTAATCAGATACTACCGGGCGAAGTTTTCGGTGTTTTATCGATGGTTGCTCAATCAGAACGAAGTGCGTTTATTCGGGTATCCGGAAATAAACCCGCGCTGTTGTTCCGAATGAACTCTGATGCCTTGATCGAACCGACTGGGCAAACGCGCTTATCTTTACCGTCTCGTCTGATGTTTTACCGCATGGCGTTGCATAATATTCGGTGGACACTCGAGAAAAACAAAATGGCGCAACCTGATCATCCCCTCGTGGAAGATATTCGCCGCTTACCGTTTTCGAATCCACCAAAAGACACTGAAGAAGAGCTGATCTCGCTCAAGACGCAAACCATGTTGCTGGCTGAAATCCTGCTGCGCTGGAACCACTCAAGCGACGATACCTGATTTCACACAGCGTTGGTGATTTGCAATAGGTGCGACTGCACCTAATTGGTCGATTAGCCAGCCGCATAACTAACCTGATGGATCACCTATACAGGTGCCATTGGGTTAAATCGTGAGGCTTCAGCCTCATTCCACCAAATCAGATAGTTTGATGGTGCGCTACCGTCAGTCAAACTCCCTGCTTCGATATACTGATAAAAATCCGAAAATCGCTGCTCTGTATGGTTCGCTGCTCGCCGTAAAACCATAGCCGGAGATAGATGTTCAGGATCTGTCAGTCCCATCGCGCCGACAATATCGAGAAAGCTCTCCACCGTTGCTTTATGGAAACTCGCAACTCGCTGTTTTTTCAAATCCACGTTAACCGCACGGCCACGCACCGGATCTTGAGTCGCTATACCGGTTGGGCATTTATTGGTATTACACTTTAAGGATTGAATGCACCCCAGCGCGAACAGCATCGTTCGGGCACAATTACACAAATCAGCACCGATGGCGATTTTACTGACCAGATCAAAACCAGTTGCTACTTTGCCGCTGGCGATAATCTTGATTTCATCACGAACACCGATACCAACAAGACAGTTATGGACAAAAGACAGTGCTTCGTTAAGCGGCATCCCCAGCCGATCGGAGTATTCAACAGGGGCCGCCCCGGTACCGCCTTCTGCGCCGTCGACGGTAATAAAGTCAGGTAAGATACCGGTTTCAAGNATGGCCTTGCAGATACTCATAAATTCTTCTTGATGGCCGATACATAGCTTGAACCCAACCGGCTTACCGTCAGAAAGCTCACGTAGCTGCTGTACAAATTCCACTAAGCCTGTTGGACTTGAGAACGCGCTATGTGCTGGAGGGGAGATAACATCCTGCCCCATTTGCACTAACCGTACCGCAGCGATTTCTTCCGTTACTTTAGCCGCCGGCAAGACCCCTCCGTGAGAAGGTTTAGCGCCTTGAGATAACTTGATCTCGATCATTTTCACCTGATCGAGCATCGCTTTTTCCTTAAATAAATCCGCATCAAATTCACCCTCAGGCGTTCGACAACCAAAATAGCCGGTACCCACTTGCCACACTAGGTCGCCACCCATTTCTCGATGGTACGGGCTTAACCCTCCTTCGCCGGTATTGTGATAAAAATTCCCGATTTTGGCACCGCCATTGAGGCTTCTAAGTGCGTTTGCACTCAACGCACCAAAACTCATGGCTGAACAATTCAATCTCGAGGCGGAATAAGGTTTCTTGCACGCCTTACCACCGATTTTCACCCGACTCCATTCTTCCGAAATTTTTTGCGGTGCCAAAGAGTGGCTCGCACGCAGATATCCGGTATCCGTCAGATTCAATTCTGTGCCAAATGCGTGAGTATCGTCTTTGCCTTCAGCACGAGCATCAACCAAGTTACGTATCTCACGATTAAACGGCCGGCCGTTGTCGTAATCTTCAATGAAGTACTGATGAATTTCGGGGCTAATAAACTCGAGGGCGTATCGAAGATGTCCAACAACCGGGTAGTTATGCAGGACATTGTGCGTGGCATATTTCATATCCCAAAGGCCAACTAGCGCATAGGGGATGAACAGCAAGAAAAGCCAGCCGAAACTGGCAGAGAAAAGCATAAGAAACAGTGTTAGTACGTTCCCACCAATTGCAATCCAGTAAAATATCGTTCGTGCCACCTGCCACTCTCCTTGTGAAAGATCCTATTTTTTTAGCGGATCATAAGTGAAATTCTGCCCGCCGATTGAGGCTTGAAACATTAAACCGCCCTTGGCAATGGTGAAGACCGACATCCCCTTATGATATCGAGCAGCAACAGTTGCGTCGTTCTTACCACCGCTGGCGCTGACACTTGAACCACCCGTTGTCGCTTCTGCATTTGCACCGGCAGTAATCGCTACAGCATTCGCCTGGGCACCAAACTCAAAGGTACCGCTGGTAAATTCATCAAACGCACGTTTATCTTGCAAGAAAACCAATTGACTATATGCCTGCCCGCCAATCTGAAATCCAACACTGACCTGCGATACAGTGGTATTGCCAACATAGCTGCCCTGACGAAAAACGCGGCCATCACCATAGGCCCCGCCAATAATAAAACCACCTTTACCAACACTTGGAAACACCGCGTAACCATAGGCATTATCAAAGAATTTTTTCGTCACGCCGGCATCTTTAAACAGGCGAACAGTATCAGCGTATTTTTCAACCTCCGTCTGCTCAGCAAACGCTGGCACCAACATTACACTCAGTAATATCGCCGTAAACCAGCGAAACACTGCAGACTTCCTGCGGTATAGCAAAGTTGTCATTTTTCACCTCCGTGAATGATTACTAACCTTAGTTGAGTTCAGCTCGATTCTCCACGCTCAACGTGCAGACAAAAACTTCAGTCGCTGAAACAACCATTCGGGCATTATCTGAACTACCGCTAACACCCAACGCCAGTAACCGGGAACATAAACCTCCCGACCACATGGCTTATCAAATGCTTTGACGATACAGCTGGCAACCTGTTCAACTGTTGAAAAAGAAAAGTTCTTTTCATGGGATGCCGTCATTGGCGTATCCACGGGCCCAAGTTTAAAGGTAATGACATCCACAGGTGATGACCAAAGCCTTGATCGCAACCCCTGAAGGTAGAGCGAGAGACCGCCTTTGGCCGCACCGTAGGTATAATTGCGAGGCCTACCGCGGTCTCCGGCCACAGAGGTAATAACACCAAGCGCACCGTGATTTTGCTCAACCAGCATCTGTACCAACGGAATAATCTGGGCAATTACCCAAGTAAAGTTACTATCAACGGTATGGCTAGCGAGTTCGTACGAGTCTTCCGTTTCGATTTGCTCTGGTAAATATCCCTGCGCCAACAAAACACAATCGATCTGCCCAAGTGCATCACACGCTTCAGCAACCATTAGAGGGGCTTGATCAACATCGGAAAAATCGTAGCTGTATATTCCACTGACGCTGTCATTATATTGCGTAGCAATCGCCTGAAGACGATTCTCGTCGCGGCCAACTAAAAAGAATGTTGCGCCTCTGCTTGCCCACTGTCTGATCACGCCACCTGCGACGGACGATGTCGCGCCTATTACCAGAACCCGCAATGTTAATCTCCCAGTTTCATCGGTATTGATTTGATAGCATACCATGATCACTTTTTCGTCTGATGCACATTAGTTGTTTGCACTGCAGGAGACCTGTCGATAACATTGTTCGGCCAAGGACATTCACAACATCGGTAGTCTCGCTTTTATGTGGTTTAAAAATCTTCAAGTCTTTCGTTTCACCAAGCCCTTCACAATCAGCCATGATGACCTCATGGACAAACTCGAAGAGCAGGCCTTTACCCCCTGTCACTCCCAGCAAGTGTTGAGCTTCGGGTTTGTATCGCCATTGGGTAAACATTCAGAATCACTGGTTCATAGTGCGGGCAACTTCATGATGGTCGCCGTGAAACGCCAGGAGCGAATCCTTCCTGCCGCGGTGGTCAATGAGGAAGTTGAAGAACGCGCAGAAGCGATCAGCGCCAAAGAAAGCCGCAGATTGAGCCGTAAAGAGCGCCAGGAGCTAAAAGATCAAGTCACGATGGAGTTATTGCCACGAGCCTTCACACGTGCAGGTGTTCAGTACGCGTACATCGACATAGCTGAAGGCCTCTTGGTTATCGATTCGTCCTCAGCCAAACGCGCAGATGAATTGATCGATTCACTGCGTGAAGCCGTTGGCTCTTTGCCGGTTATTCCCCTGACGCCGAAGAATATCCCCCTGAAAACTATGACAAGCTGGCTAACCTCTGGCGATCTCCCTGAGGGCTTCAACCTCGGCGATGAATGCGAACTCAAAGCGTTAAGTGATGAGGGTGCTATCGTGCGCTGCAAGCACCAGGATCTGCAATCTGATGAGATTCAATCACTGCTGGGTTCAGGCCTGCACGTCACCCGCCTACATCTGTTTTGGAAAGACCGGTTGGAATGTATCGTAGATGAGAAGCTAGCGGTAAAACGTTTGAAGTTTACGGATATTGTTATGGAGCAAATTGACTCTCAAAACATCGAATCAGCGCCGGAGTTATTCGATGCAGATTTTGCATTGATGACAATGGAACTACGCGGTTTTATTCAATCACTGATCCCGGCCTTTGGCGGTGAAAACCTGAATGCGGCAGAAGAGCGTTTGAACACTGCACTCGTCGCCGAAACGGAATAACATCAATGCTCTCTTGGCCTTGCTCTCATGATGGCGAGCGAGGCCATTTCGGTATATCTGCACTTCTTCACTCAAATTTTTTCGTCAACTTAACAACCGTGTATCGGCTTCCGAATAGCTGATGTGAAGGCTTGCCATCAGACTCGACTTTTCTGTTCCTTAATATCACTTTTTATGTAATTGTTCAGCGGATTGACGTTCAGCACTGTCACTTTGCTTGTTATCAAACGCCTCATCGAACTTTTGATTCAGTGCATCCAATCGATCCAGCACATTATCAAGGCGGCTTTGTAGCTTGCGGCTGATAACACTGTGTGTGTAAAGCCATTAATATCAATTTTACTGATACGAGAAACACCGCGGCTTCAAGAAGTAAGTCATGAGTAAAGTCCGCAGTGAAAAGCGCGATGGTAAAAATGGACGTGATGAGAATAACAACCTGCGAACCGATATCGTAGTGCTGGCGGATATCCGCCACAGATCGACGTGCTTGATGCAAACGGGGACGATGATATTTAGGAGTTCGCATGGTAAGCGGAAGCCTATAGAAGCCGGGTTCTCGAAAACGTATGACCCTATCACTTGGAAAACCGGGTTCTAACACAAAACAAAACCTTGGCTATTCGATCTGAATCATCACCGTTAGTGCCCGCATACTCTGCGCTCAGCTAAATTAGCATTCGGTGATACTTACCGCTAATCCACCTCTCGATGTTTCTTTATATTTTTCCGACATTTCATAACCGGTCTGTTTCATTGCTGAAATACAGGCATCCAACGGCATAATATGATGCCCGGTACCTTTCTTCGCCAATGAAGCTGCAGCAAATGCTTTAATGGCACCGAACCCATTACGCTCAATACACGGAATCTGAACCAACCCCTTCACCGGATCACAGGTCATTCCCAAATGGTGCTCAAGCGCGATCTCTGCAGCATTCTCAATTTGCGAAGGTGTACCCCCAAGAATCGCGCACAGGCCTGCTGCGGCCATTGCCGCNGCAGACCCCACTTCGCCTTGGCAACCCACTTCTGCCCCCGATATGGAGCTGTTGTGCTTGATAACACCGCCAATAGCAGCAGCCGTTAACAAGAAATCCTCGATAGCCCGCTCAGATACCTCCTGGTGCGTCACCATGTAATAGAGCACTGATGGAATAACGCCAGCAGCACCATTCGTAGGCGCAGTAACAACGCCATGACCCGCAGCGTTTTCTTCATTAACCGCCATCGCATAAGCACAGAGGTAATCATTGAGAGCCATATACCCAGGTTCTTCAGCGATAGCATTCAATAGCTGCCCGGCACGCCGCTCAACCTCCAATCCTCCGGGTAAAATACCTTGAGCCTGGAGTCCACGCTCAATGCAATTGCGCATCGCACGCCAGATATCACCCAAACACGCTGACACATTCTCAGCAGAGCTATAACTGATCTCGTTGGCTCGCTTCATATCCGCAATCGATAGACCGCTTTCGTCCGCCATCTTTAGCATCTCTGACGCATGAATAAACGGGTACGGACAAGGTTGTTCGTCATGCATTTGAATCGGAGCTTCTACGGCATCGATTTCTTCAAGGGTCGATATGAACCCTCCCCCAATCGAGAAATAAGTTTTGTGGGCAATCACGTGTCCATGACTATCAAGTAATTGAAAAATCATGCCGTTGGGGTGCTGGGAAAGCGCTGGACCAAGATCAAATACAAGATTGTCTTGAAGGTCGAACTTGATATCTCTGTGTAACGCATCGCTCACGGGAAGCTTCTTGGTTTTTTCTAATTCTGGTTTTAACGCGGCAATATCGGTGTCTGCGAGATCTGGCGCCTGATAACCATGTAAACCGAGCAGAATCGCCGTATCTGTCGCATGCCCATGACCAGTGTATGCAAGCGACCCTTTCAAAGTAACCTGAATCCGACAGGGCACCGTTGCAGATGCCACTTGCCCGGCATACTCATGTTCAATCTGATGCAAAAAAGCGGCGGCAGCCACCATCGGGCCAATGGTATGGGATGACGATGGGCCAATGCCGATTTTGAACAAATCCATAGTGCTGATAAACATGTCGAAGCCTCTCAAAAGCAAGGCTAGTTAGACAATAGAAAGCGGTTGTTAGTTTTCTACAGACTTATGATTCATTTGATTGCTGCAGACAACTGCACTGCTCATTAGTTTTGACGGGCTTTTAGTCGTGCGATGCGCTTCTCATAAGAGTGAACTTGCTTCTGGGGCATTCCGTTTTCTTCTGCCATAGCAAGTTTTATCAGCGCATCATCGAACCGTTTCGCGAGAATAAGCTGATTTGACCAAATTTGAAATGCCCGTCGTTTGAGGTAAGCAACACGAACGTTGGATCCACCAAAATGTGCCACTTTTTCAATAAATTTTATCGCTTCTTCAGCACGCTCATTCCGCAATTTATTCGACGCCCAAACATCATAGGCACGCGATGTATAATTCTTTATCTTTGCCTGAGATAAACCGAAGTGCCTTAGGTCATTTAATTTACTAAGTGCATCTTCCGGGCGCTTGTCATTGAGACAAATCCAGAACCACAGCATGTAAACCTCTTTACGATCATGTCCTTGGTCAATTGCATCTTGAATCATTATTTCAGCATTTTTGTAGTCTCCTAAATAGCGAAATACGACAGCAGCACGAAATGGAAAATCGGAATAACTGCCTCGCGTTCGCTGCAGTTCAGCCAACTGCTCTCGTGCAGAAGCGTAATCCTTTTCAGCGATCAAAAGATCTAGCTTTAAGAGCAGGAGTGATTGAGGGTTCTCTGATACATCAATCTCACGAATTAGAACTCTTGCTTGCTCAAAATCCCTACGGTACACAGACGCACGAGCGATGTCATAGGCAAGCTGGGCATAATCACCATCGAATTTCTCAGCCAGTTTTAAAGATCGCCATATATGAGAGTGATCTCTCTTATCCAAAAAACCGAACCGATGAGAATTCAGATAAAATACTCGAGAGAATTCGCGATGTGCTGGCGCAAATTCCGGTGCCGCAACCAATACTTGCCGAAGTGTCTGGTTAGCGTCAATCATCGCTGACCGATTTGCCGACAATTCCACCTGATCAAGCAACGCCCGAGCCTTCAATACCTCACCCATTAAAGCCGGATGAGCCGCCATTTGTTTTTGTTCACCTGGCAACAACTCAGCAGCATTACCAAACGCTGCGAGACAAAAAATCAGCAGTAATCCTTTACGAAGGTGGTACATTACTGAGCGCTCTTATCACTTGAAGCACTTTCAGGGGCAATAGGAAGATCCACAGACAGTACTTTGCCCGTTGCTTTTACCGTGTACCCTGCGAAAGGTGGGTTAGCATCAACGGTAACCATGCCAGCATCTATCGCGGTGATAGTCACAGGTACCTGTCCTTCAGCCGTATTCGCGAACAGTTGCGTCCCCTCTGTCAAATCTTCAACATCTTCGAAAGCGGTAATCGATACCGTTTGAATTGCGGTTACATCAACTTCACCAAAAGCTAGTTCAGGCGGCAATTCGAGTTCAAACGCTTCACCGACAGTTTTTCCCAACAAAGCATCTTCAATACCTTTGAGGATCTGTTGATGACCCACAACAAAGGATGCAGGTTCCTCTGCAGGATACTTCGCCAATTCTTCGCCCGAATCTGCGGTTAATGTAAGCTCTACACACACACGAGTGTCTTTCTGGATCATCATGGGAGAGTAATAATTCCTCGATATTCTTATTCAATTAATCGCCGCACTTTTACCGCGACAACTTAGGCAATGTGAATGTAATCAACGATTAGATAGCGCGAAACTTTTACGCTGTGCATGTTACATCCCACCAATCTCAATGACACGTGCTACATTTTCCGTAGTATTTTGTAAAAAGCCAAGGAAAACAAGCAGCTAGTCTACTGAAAAGGATTTATATCTTGGATGCATTATTACAGCAAGTCAATCAGTACTGTGAGCGCCAGTCTAGTGCATTCTGGGCGGAGCCGCTGAATGCCATTAGCAACCTCAGCTTTATCATTGCGGGCGTAATCGCGATCAAGCTAACCCATAAAAAACACCTGGGTCCTCCCGCAAATGTATTGGCCTATATGATCTGTGTCATCGGCATCGGCAGCTTTCTTTTCCACACGTACGCAACCCGTTGGGCCGAGCTCGCAGATGTATTCCCCATCTATATATTCCAACTGATCTATACCGGCGCATTTTCACGTTATTGCCTGAAATTCGACTGGCCGAAAACGCTCGCGGTTTACGGCTTATATATCGCTATGACACTAGCAAGCGGCTATTTGCCTTGGTCTCTGAATGGTTCAATTATGTATCTACCGACCATTTTAATGCTGATATTTTTCGCTGTTATGCTCAAGTGGCAAAAAGCCGATCGGGAATTGGAAAACAAAGCATGGTCTTTAGTGGTGTTTTTCTGTTTATCTCTCACTGCCAGAACCGTTGACGCTAGTGCGTGCAACTACCTTCCAAGAGGTACCCATTTTATCTGGCACATTTTGAATGGCCTCATTCTCTACATTAGCTGGTCACTGATTTCTACCTGCCAACCAGCCCGTGAAGACACTAATGATGCTCTGAAAGATTAGGAATCGAATAGCAACAATAATGGAGGCAAAAAAAACCACTGGTTTATGGAAAACCAGTGGTCGGGTTCGAACCAATCTTCCGGTTCGCTGCAGGGTTAATTCTTGAACTGGCTTATCAATCATCTGATCGAGATGTCGTAGAGATTACAAAAAATATTTAGCGATATAGTATACAGATAGACACCGTTGACCCCGAATAGTTCCGCGCTCAGCAGAACTATTCACATCAATTTGAACCATCACATGAAACAACAGAGCACAAAAGCTGCAGAATCCAGGCTTTCGACAAGCCAAGAATGATACGAGGAGAAATAAGATACATAAAAAAGCCGGACTGGGGCGTCCGGCAAAGAGCAAAACAACTTACGTTGTCTACGAGAGAGATTAAATGAGCATTGAAACACTTTTGGCGTCTCAATACTGGGTAGTTTAACAAAGTCCGCCACACATGCAAATGACAATCATTTTTATTTAAAAGTGGATTTCAATATTGAAATGCCGCGCGTCCCTCATTAAGTAATCGGTCGACCAGCAACAACATTTCCCGATCTGAAAATCCGACATTCTGCGACAAAGCTGTATTGCCGTTAAGAGAACTGCAGAGGTTAGCACCTGCTGGTAGCACATGAGACTTCCGTGAAAAAAGCGAGAGCACCGTATCTACGCCTGGGCCATTGGGATACAAAATGGCTTTCGATGTATCAGGGCTCAACATTCCTGCGCATTCAGCAACTGGTAATTGAACAACATTGTGTAATGCCGTCAGAAGCTTCGGACCGATAAATTGCGGCGGAACACTGCCAGACTGCTCAAAAAGCAACCGCTCGGCAGTATCACAATAAAAATTAAGAAAACTATCACCACGACGAAAAACCATAAAGGCGTTGTGAACTTTACGATAAGCACGAAAACGCTTTCGTGGTGCTGGCTTAGCCTCAGTAGAAACATCCTCCTGAATCCAAACCTCCCGGCCAACCGCGCAGTGCACGCTCGGGTCGGGTGGCAATTCAAACATGCTCGGCTCAAAAATCAGAAAGTCAGCATCTATCCAAACGACTTGGTCATATCCTCGCGCCAGAGACTGTTGAATCAATTTTAGGCGCGCTATATCTGTCGCGATCACTCGCTGCTCTTGGGTCTTTTCCAAGACCCAACTATCGACTAGGTCAAACAGACTATCGTCGACAAAACGATATTCATAATCAGAATTCTCTGCCCATGCTTCAACAGAAAACATGCAACGACGCAACCAATCGGGCTGCATCGCCGTTTTATGCGACTGAACAATCAAGGTTTTGATAACGGTGTCTCACTCTCTGCGCTGCAATAAAAGTATCAGGAATCTTACCTGTCCAACGGAGACCCTGGTAATCCCGGAAACTACAATGGACTGCTTCCACTAAGCACACTAACCGCAAGAATTGGTGGAGAAATTTACCGCAAATGGTTCGAGCAACACGTTCGTAACAAAGTCGATATCTTTTCGCTAGCCACGACCATAATATGCAGATTCTGTATTCGGTACCCGAGTGCGGTGATTGTTTCCGGCGCTGCAGCAAAAACGCGCGAGCTAAAAGATCAAGAGCGCAATGTTGCCTATTACCAGCGCGGTAAGGCAACAGGCTTCATCCTTGCAGAAATCAATGGCAATAACATCGATCTATGTATTTATACGGTTGACGACAATGGTTACCAACTGGATCACGTACAATCGTTTGTGCGCCGCCAGTAGCCTTATACATATAGTTTGTGTACCCGCTGAGGATTCTCTCAGGGGCTAACGTGCCCGAACGCAAAAATCACAAGCAAATATCTGCCCCACTGATTCGTTATTGGCCCGCCCCTGCCGAAACGCCTCCAATAGAATAAACCAATCGAGAGTAAAGCTCGGTGAATGCGATGAATATACCAATCGCTACAGAATAAAACTCGCTAAGCTTCATGCCTTAATCGCTAGTGGCATCAATTCACTTTCCCAATGAGGCAGGACTGATAACTAACATCTAGCAGCGTCTCATCGCCCCGGATATTCAGACAAAAAAATCCCCACGGAAGTGAGGATTTCAGAACACTATACTACCGGCATCAACGCGAAATTAGCGTGTGCCCATCTTTCGCAAGTTGCTTGGCGAGTAATACTTGATACCTTTCGGCGTCGCCATCAGATTCGGTTGCGCAGTTTCATTAACTAAACGCGTTGCAACATAAGCACCGGAGTTAAGATCGTGATACATCTGAACACGTGCGACATAACCCTTAATGGCAAAATCATATACCGTATTCAGAATGCCGACCTTCCACAGATCGCCACGACCGTCATAGCTCTCAATTAAACCAATCTGCCAACTATCTTCATCAATATAGAAGCGACGCTTCGCATAGACGTGACGCGCACCTGCTTTAAGGTTTGCTTCTACAATCCAAACGCGATGCAGCTCATAACGCATATAGTCAGGATTTGCATGGCCAGGCATCAGTAGTTGTTTATAGTCCGCTTCCGGCGTATCAAATCGATAATTGTGATACGGGATTAATTTTTCAGCCTTACCGACTAAGGTCCAGTCATAACGATCCATTGCGCCGTTAAAGCCCAATGCGTCATCGACAGTAACCAGTCCACCCGGGCCGTCTGGCGTATCATAACCCACTGTCGGTGCACGGCGAACACGACGTGATCCTGGAATATATACCCACGCCTGACGAGAGTTCTTCACCTGATCCAATGCTTCATGTACCACGGTCATCTGACCTTTCTGACGCGCTGGCTTGGTAACCGTTACATGTACAAGGCCGGCATTGGTACCAATTTGAGCCTCTGTATCGCCAATTTTATTATTCGGATACGAATACGGAAACTCTGATACAAGTTCCTGACGACGCATCTGACGGTCACCATTCAGGTAGACTGCAACGTCATCCAATTCACCGACGATGGTCGGATGTGGATGAATCGTACGCGCATTCCACATCGCTTCAGCGCCATTTTTCGGAATCGGAAACGGCGCACCACCGGTATAATTTTGCAAACCATCAACACCGTTTACCAAAACGGTATTCACAGAGTTCCACTCCGTTCGACGTTCAGTCAGCTGCGAAAAACGCGCATCACGATGGGATGGATAAACCGGAATACTGAACGTGTCCGGGTATTTCGCTAACAAGGCTTTTTCGCCTTCAGTGAGAAGCGCGTCATATTTAGGAGCATTCTGCGCTGTGACTGTATACAGAATTTTATCTTTGGCATAAGGGTTAGGGTAAACATCACCACTGCCCATATAAGGCAAGCCTGCAGGCACGCCCGACATGCTGCCAGTCCATTCAGGGATGGTTCCCGCCGCGTTGCCAGCCTTCTCAGCGCCCATAGGCGTCAACTCATTACCGAGCTTCTTCGCTTCCTGTTGCGAGACCGCAGCCTGTGCTACCAGCGGTAAAGCAGCCAAAAGGCTAACCACACTGCCGGCAACGATTGATTTCATGTTCATTGGTAGGACTACCCCATCAAATTATTTTGTCTATAAACGGCTATAAATGCCGTATTTATATCATTTGGTCAGCTCTGGCTGATCTGCTTATAGTTTTTGTTTGTAATGCAGCAGTGACCGTAGGTTATCGAAATCTCTAATTATTTCAAGGGAACCCTTGATTACCGGTTGGATTCATTGAACGAGACAGTGTTATATAGCCAGAAAAAAGGGGAGCTAAGCTCCCCTTTTGACATCAGTTACAATTAAGCCATCTTCTTTTTCATTTGTTTGGCTTTCTTCTTCTCTTCTCGTGCCAGTACTTTTTCAGGCTTGATCAAGAAGTGTGCAAGAGCGGGTAACAACCAAATCGCACCAACCATGTTCCACAAGAACATGAATGTCAGCAACTTACCCATATCCGCTTGGAATTTGATCGGCGAGAAGATCCAGGTGCCAACACCAATCGCTAACGTAATACCTGTCAACGCAACGGCTTTACCGGTGGTTTTCAGCGTATTGAAGTAAGCTTCCTGTAAAGGCATACCTTCTTTCAAGTACGTTTCCAGTCGACCATAGATATAGATACCGTAATCAACACCGATACCCACACCCAATGCGATCACCGGCAGTGTCGCAACTTTCACACCGATACCCAAATACGCCATCAGTGCCTGACACAATGCTGAAGTCAGCATTAATGGGACAACGATACAAGCAACCGCAGGAATAGACGAGAAACTTGCATATACCAATAAACACACAACGACATAGACCAAAATCAGCATCTTATCTTGCGCAGCATCAATAACTTCATTGGTTGCAGCTTCGATACCTGCGTTACCTGTCGCCAATAAGAATTCCATATTCTCCATCTTATTGTCAGCAATGAATTGCTCCGCTGCCGCAACTACACCTTCAAGCGTCTCCGCCTTATGGTCAGCCAAGAACAAGATCAAAGGCGCATAACTGCAATCGGTGTTTACCAACGCTTCAGGTACTTGGAAGAACGTACTATTAATCGCTGCTTGATCTCGAGGAATAGTATTCCATTTAAGGCTGCCCTCACTAAACCCGCTAAGCACTTGACGAATGACATACGCCAGAGAAACAGACGACTGAACGCCGGGCACGTTTTCCATATTCCAAGCAAAGCGATCAATAGCTTCGAGGTTTTCATAGCTAGAGCACTGATCTTTTGGTGTTTTCACCATGATCAGGAAAATATCCGAACTCACGCCATAATTATTAGAGATATAGGCGCTGTCTAGATTGTAACGAGAATCCGGATGCAGTTCAGGTGCCCCTTTATCCAAGTCACCTGTTTTCAAGTCTTGGCCCCCAACAAAGCCAATACCAAAACCGACCAGAGCGATACACACAGAAACAACAGCCACTTTAGGGTTAGCAAAGTTGGAGAGTTTTTCCCACAACCAAGGGTGCTGTTCATTCTTGTTGTTAACGTGACGCAATCCTGACTTAGTGATACCAAAATATGACATCAAAATCGGCAGCAGAATTAAGTTAGTCAGAACAATAACCGCGATACCGACACAAGCCGCAACAGTTAGATCTTTGATCGCCTGAATATCAATAATATACAGCGTTAAAAAGCCAATACCGTCTGACAACAAGGCGGTCATGCCTGGTACATAGAGAGTACGGAACGCTTTACGTGCAGCCGTTTCGGATGAGTCACCATCAGATTCATTGATCGCAACAGTATTGATGATTTGAATACCGTGGCTAATACCAATGGCGAAGATCAAGAATGGGACCAACGAAGAGTAGGCGCTCAAGCTCTTACCAAATGTCGCAAGAATACCCAACTGCCATACAACGGCAATAATTGAACATGCCAGCGGGGCAAGCGTGCCAATCATACAGCGCGAATACCAGAGCAATAACATAAAGGTAATTATGATCGCCAAACCGAAGAACATTGCGATCTGTGGGCCCGCATCCATCAGGTCACCAATAAGTTTAGCGACCCCGATAACATGAATCTTGACCTTATCGGATTGATACTTATCACGAATATTCTGTTCCAGCTCAGCAGAGAACTTCTGGTAATCCAGTGGTTCGCCGGTATCAGGGTCTGCATCAAACAAACTCACCGAGACCATTGCAGACTTAAAGTTATCTGCAACCAAACTACCAACACGACCAGAACGGAGAATATTCTGACGTAATTCATTAATCTTTTCAGGAGACCCGTCATAGCCGTTAGGCGCTACAGGGCCACCTTCAAAACCTTCTTCGGTCACCGCGGACCAACGTACGTTAGGTGTCCAGATGGATTCCAACGAACGACGGTTAACACCCTGAAGATAGAATGTTTCATCACTAATAGACTTCAGAACTTCAAGGTATTCAGGGTCGAAGATATCACCGCTGGTGTTTTCAACGGCAATCTGAATCACGGTCCCCGATGCCCCGACTTGATCAAGATTGGCAACCATATTCTTGATGAAACGATGCTCACCCGGAATCATGTCCAAAAAATTGGTGCTAACAGTCGTCTTAGTGGCTTGATAACCAAAGAAACCGGTTAACAGCACGAATAGCACCAACAGAATCGGGCGATTATTAAAGATCACCCGCTCGTATATTTTTGCCTCAGCACCGTACTGGTATGAACTGAGATTATTTTGCTCTGACATAAATACCTCTAATTGTTATTTTTCTTCAGACGACGGCTTCAGAGTGTAGGTATGAACACCACCCTGGCCTACCAGAATGAACTCACCGTTACCGGTATAAACAGCGTTTGAAATTGATGCACGCGAAGGTAGGGTTTCCGTATTGAAATTGTTACCCGCATCCGCACTGAAAGAAATGGTGCCGCCATGGCCGACCAACAAAATGCTGTCATCGTCGATAAACTCGACACCGGATAAAGAAAAGCCCACATCAGGTGTAATATCAGCCCAATTCAGACCTTTATCTTTAGAAATAAATGTTTTGCCGCGTAACCCAGTTGCTACGATTGTTGACCCTGTGTGATCGGCTTTAACACCAAAAATCGTACCTTCATAACCGAGATCAATCGAGTACCAAGTCTTGCCGTCATCGGGTGTTACTACTACAAAGCCGGCTTCACCAGCAACGACTACCGTACCACCATCAATGCCGGTGACCGAATTCAAATGGAATTCCATTTCATTGTCGATCGCACCACTAAGGTCTTCCCAGGTATCGCCACCATCTGTGGTGTGTAGTAATTGGCCAAACGCTCCAACAACCCAGCCGTTTTTGGCATTTTCGAACCATACATCCATCAACGGTTGCGCCACAGCAGGCTCGTTAACACGCTCCGTCGCAGATTCCAGATCCCAATCCAGTTCAGACAAGGCATCCTGAATCTCTCGGCGTTTTTCCGGTGTGATAGATGTATCAATCAGTTCAGCGTTGAGGCGATTAATCTGGGTTTTAACACTGCGCAGTTTGCGAACATTGGCTTCCGCCTGAGCACCCAAACCATCACGTTGTTTCGTCCAAGTAACACCGCCATCTTCTGTGCGAATGATGTGTCCATCGTGACCAACGGCCCAACCATGGCGATTATCAGGGAAGCTGACACCATTGATCATTTGCGCCATCGGGACATTAGATTGCGCCCAGGTTTTGCCATTATCCGAAGAGATCAGGACATGACCACGCTCTCCGACAGCCACCAAATTATTGCCGGCTTTTTCAACATCAATCAGCAATGATTTATTGGCTTTAGGCATGATAGCGGCACTTTTCGGCTCTTCCGCAAATGCTGGCGCAATGCATAGTGGCACGGCCAGAAACGTATAAGCGAGCCAATGCTTGAGCTGTTTCACACTCTCAAACGAGGTAGACATTGGATTTTCCTCATGAATTTCAGATATAGCTTGGCAGTACTGAATTTTTATACTTATTCGAGTTGGTAAATTCAGACTTAAAAACGGCCTTATTATTGCAAAATTGCTTAGTGGTTCCTAGCACTGATTACAGCTTATTCATTGCTAAACTTAGAGCACCGCAGAATTTACAGTTCGTCTGATCTATCCAACCATTACGTATAATTTTTCAACATCGCTCAGATTAAATTCCGGACAAAATTTGAAGCAAAAAAAAGGCAAGAGTTCATCTTGCCTTTTAGGTTACCGCACTCAACGGTAGATCGAATCAGACTACTGGGGAAGGAACGTAATCACACGACGAACAGTGATTTTCGCAACTTCCTCGGCTCCGAAGTTGATCAAGCGGAAGCGACGTGCCAGTTTATCTTCAAGTGCTTTATTACCTAGCTCAGAGTCAACCACCTTAGCGCTGGAGACTTTACCACTCGGCTCAATAACAAACTCAAAGGTTACACGGCCTTCCAGCGTCGGATCTTTGCGCAGCTCACGATTATAAATCGAGTACAACGCACCTTTGTTACGATCCAATACCTTACGGATGCTTTCTTCACTACGCTGACCAGACTTGCTCGCGGCTTCTTCAACTGCAGCAGCTTCCGCAGATGCCGAGGCAACTTCTGTACCACCTAGAGCAACAGTGTCCACTTGACTCGCAGCACGTGACGCCATATCGCCCAATCCTGAGGCCACAGGCACAGCCGCACTCTTAATACCGCCACTGGTTGTCGTTGCCGAACCACCCGCCAACATATTGCGCGTTACTTTGGTTTCTTTGCTGCCACCTTTAACCAGCTCTTTACTGCCGGATGTTTTAAAAGTGTCACGCAAACCATTCAATGAATCCAGCGCCTTCAACTTCTCCTCTGCCTTTTTACGTGCTGCCTTTTCCTTGTCCGTTTTGGGCTTGGGTTTAGGCTTCGGTTTTGGCTTCGGCTCAGCCTTAGGTTTTGGCTTCGGCTTCGGTTCTGGCTTCTTCTCAGGCTTTGGCTTTGGCTTCGGCTCAGGTTTTGGCTTCGGCTTAGGTTTTGGTTTCGGTGGCGGCGGTTTTATCTCTTTTTTCTTTTTGATAATAACCTTGGCCAATTGGGGTGGAAGCTTTTCAGCTTCCTTCCGGGAGATTTCCGGTTTTGGCATATTTTCCAGGACCAGCATGATCGCCAACATAATCGCAACAAAAAGAGATGCGATAATACGGAAACGATTGTCTTCACGCTTGGATGAAGTCCAGGGTAACGCCATATCGATTGATTGATACAAAACACCCAAAATTAACCCTCCCCAGCCGCTGGCACAGAAGATTTCTGCGCTTTCTTGGATACTGCGAGAGAAATGTCCCGGAACTCAGCCTGGGCACAGGTCGCCATTATTTTCTTCAAAATGTCATAAGGGATATTCTTATCACCTTGAATCGTAATCTTACGGCCAAACTGCTTTTCTTCCTCGGTCATCTCAGGGCGGCGACTTGCCTGATATTTCAACTCCTCATCCAGAGATGGAATAACACCATCCTTGCTGGCCGTAACCGCGGATGTATCCGCAATCTTGCGCCCGGCAACAACCAAGCTGCTGTCACTCACCTGAATTAACAGAGTTTCCTTAGGTTTCTGATCCGCAATTGACTTAGGCATGGTGATATCTTTCGTATCTTCCAATACCTGAACTTCGGACGAATTTACCATCAGGAAGAAAACCAAAATGGTAAAAATATCCATCAACGACGTCAGATTCAGCTTCGATTGCTTGTTCATCCGCCCGTGGTGGCGCGCCATGCGCTTTGCTCGTGCTGACTGCTTCATGGCTGACCTCCTTTTTCTGGCGTATTAGCAAGCTCAGGAGCATCACCCAGAGATATTTCCGGAAACAGTTCCGCGTTAACGACACTAGCAACCGACACGGTCTGGTATGAACGCACAGTATCCATAGAGGATACCAATGCCTGATAGCTGGTATCTTTCTGAGATAGAATCAGAATGTCTTTTTTATCTTGCAGTTTTTCGCTTTGCAAAAAACGTGATTTTATTTCCTGAAGCCTTTTGGACAGGCCTTCGTAATCGTATTTGCCATCAACATTGTCAAACTTACCGACATTAATACCGGCCGGAAAATTGAGTAGCATATAGTCATCACGAATAATCAATTCCATCTGCTGGTTTTCTTCTTTAGGGTTATCAATCGCTTGATTGGAAGCCGCTGGCAACTTGATATCCAGCACAACCGTTTGCGAAAAAACCATGTTTAATAGAAGAACCGGAACCAGGACGATCATGAGGTTCATGAACGACGTAATGTCCAAATCTGCTTCTTCTTTTGCTTTTTTTATGCGACGCATACAAAAATGCCTTCGAAGTTAGTGAATGATTCGGATTTAGCCTTTAACGTTGTTCAGGAATTTAACCCCAGCCATTTCTAGGCTGTCGACGATCTCTGTAGTTTTCGTTTGAAGCAATGCATGACAAAGCAGCAATGGAATCGCAGCAATCAGACCGAAAGCAGTCGTGTTCATCGCAACCGAGATAGATGCAGACAGCAAGGATGCTTTGTCAGAAGGATCAGCATTTGCAACCGCGGTAAACGCCGCGATCAAACCCATGATGGTACCCAACAGACCTAACAATGTTGCAATATTAGCCAGCGTTGCCAGATAAGCGGTACGCTTCTCAAGACGTGGTAATGCTTCCATAACGCCCTCTTCCATTGCATAAGCAATTTCGTCACGGTCATGAGAGGTTTGCAGGCGTCCAGCACCAGCACCAATAATACGTGCGATTGGCGCTTCAGATGAATCTGCCATTTTGATCAGCGATTCAAATTGTCCCTTTTTAATAAACGGAAGCATCACATCGAATGCTTTCAGGTTTTGCGATTTGGCACGTGCAAGAAATACCCAGCGCTCAACGGCGATCGCCAGACCGAGTGCAAGCACAAGGCCAATCGGATACATGAATGGACCACCTTCTTGGATAAAAGAAACAATAGAACCCATAGTCGCTACCTTAGAATTGTTTTAAAAATGATTGATTTGAAACGAAATTCACAGTCGACGTGAACAGTTGATTATCATTACCTTGCCTAGTCGACGTATCACGAACACGCTTTTCTCATCAAAAACCGGCTCAATCTCGTCAATAGCTAGCTCCGTGAAGACCAGCCAGTAAGCAGATCAACAACAAAGACAGATTATAGGGAAGAAGTTACAATCGCTGTTACATGCCTTTTTATTATTATTCTTTTTTGTGATGCTAATTTCCGATTCAATCGTGAATCGTTTTTCGTTTAATTTACAAATGCCTTCTTACAAGCGTATGCCGCCCATTCTAACGTCTGGCGCGGCATTTGCGAAGCCACGAAGCATGCATTCGTAATAACAAATTATTTGTTTTGCAGTGTTTTTCTCGCAGACAAGATATAAAGACGTTCACGATTAAACGAATCTCTATCTAACGTTTGAAATACATCCAAGCTATCGCCAACGCCTTCTACATCTTCGCCGATATAGCTCGGGTCCTCAGGTTCCTGCCAAGGAACGATACTGAGTACCTTTGGCTCTTCTTGAGAGCCCGTTACTGTCGACTCAATGATCAGCACATCCTGAGCCGCCGCATTGGCCGCGACCAGTATCAATAAAAGTAGTGTCGAGATTTTTTTCATACGTTGCATTCCCGATCAATTACTGTACAGACGTATCTGTTGATTGTACTTCAGCCTCAGCTGCCTGCTGAATAGTCTCATCCTCGCTTTTAGCTGGCTGCGGTGTTTCTGACGATTGCGGAGAATCACCTGTTGCAGCTGACGCTTCTTGCTGAGCCGCGACTTCTGCGGCAGCGGCCGCTTCAGCTGCCTGCTGTGCCTCAAGCTCTGCCTGCTCACGTTTACGTGCAGCGGCAACACGGCGCTCAATATCAACTGTCCAGCCAGTCACCTGCTTGCTTGGCTTGGCTTGCAACATATTGTATTGCTTATAATACCCTAGCGCTTTTTCCGGCTGCCCCATATACATATCGTACAAGATACCTAGATTACGATACGCAGGCGCATAACCCCCCCAAATCGACAGCGCTTCTTTGTATTGTGCTTCCGCATTTTCGAAGTCACCCTGTTCTCTGTAGATCAACGCCAGAAGATTACGGGCATGCGTGTTATATTGATTACGTTCAACAGCAAGCTGAGCGGCCTTTTGTGCACCTTCCAAGTCTTTTTGATCTTTTTTCAACTGTGCAAGATTATACGCAGGCCCGGAAAAGCGCGGTAGCGACTCAACCAAAGACTCAAGCGCCTTTTGTGCCTTTTCAGTTTCACCATCTTCAATCAAAGCCAAAGCGTCAGCCATTGCTTGCTTATCGATATCACTAACGTAAGGAGCATTGGCAAGATACGGGTCGGGGCCAAACGACGCCGCCGTATATTGACTAGACATAATTGCGTCTGGGTTAAACGCTTGTTGCCCTGCTACATTACCAGTTTGTGTTCCAGTAGCGACTGCTGAAGTGTCCGATTCCGCCTCATTCTTACGCGGTGCTCCAGAGCATGCTGAGAGTACTAAAATAACACTCGCAACCAGTGCGAGACGCAGTCGCGCATCAGTAAACCACTTCACGATAACCTCCCGTCACTTCAGGTTTGTTGTAACGCGCCGGCATGATTTCACCTAACGCTTTCATACTTTCGCCAACCCACTCGTCATAGTTGCCATTCCAGCTACGCTCTACGTTTGCTTCATGAATAGCGACAGACTGATCTTCAAGCGGATAAGCTTGCTCTTCAAGGATGTATTCGTATTGCTCAAGTTCTAACTCATCCCAGCCTGCTGGGCGCTCCGAATCCATAACATCTTTCGCCATACGCTTATAGATTTGTGCAACTTGATATGTTGCCAGCGTGGTGAATTCTTGAATATTGTAATCGCTCACCCATTGATAACGTTTCAATGCCGCTTCCATTGCTTTTTGTTTTTTCGGTAACGACTTATCCAATGGCTGTTTCAACGAAATTTTCTCAAATGCCTTGCGGTAATCATCAGCAAAAACGTTTCTTGAATATGCTGCCAAGTACTTAGAACGTGGCGTGCGTTTGTCACCCGCGCGCTTGTCCTCAATAATAATTTTTTCTAGCCAGTAGCGACGACGATTATCATCCTTACGCTTGGCGTACATTTCACTCAAACGGAAACGGTTTTCCATCGCCAAATCAAACGGTTCCGGATAGCTATGAGCGTATGAACGATAAGCATCCAATGCTAGATCGTCTTTACCTGCACGCTCATAGTATTCAGCAGATAGATACAATGCCTGACGACGCTTGTCAGGATCTTTCTCATCCCGGAACACACGCTTCAATTCAGCAGCAGCAAGATCAAGCCTGTCTTGACCTTCGTAGATAGCAATCAACTTACCAGTGATATCCAAATCGGTTTTTCGCTTGTCATATCGCGAACGATAATCCGTCAAGACTGACAAAGCACGATCCCATTCTTCTGCCTGCAAGAGATAGGTTGCAGCATCATAATCAGCCGCTTTGCGATATTTGGAATTCGGTGCAAATTCGCCGACTCGCAAGAACTGCTCGACAGCCTCTAGCTTCTTATCGCTATCAGCCAATGCCTCACCTTGTTTATAGATACTCGCAGTCGTCCGATCGAAGACTTGAGCGTAACGCCGGTCTTTGCGGCCTAACAATGCCAGCGACTGACGATAGTAATTTTCTGCATCTGCGTATTTTCCTAATTCAAAGCTCGAGTGCCCCATAACCAGAGATATGGTTAGCTTCTCTTTAGGCGTTCCTTCCGGCTTTAACGTCAGGAATATCTCAGACTGCTTAATTGCGTCCTCATAGAGTTTCTCTTGATAAAGAGTATCAATGGTATCGAGCAACACGGCGCGACCATATTGGCTGAAAGCAAAGTTTTCGCCAAACGCGATCTGGGCGTTCAGTTTTTGTTTACGAATCGCCAACTTCACATCTTTATCTTTCTTCTGCTGCATCAACTTCCGATAACCGATAATCGCGGCATAAGCAGCCTCTTCGGAATAATCGTTAAGCGCAAAGTCATAGGCAGTACGTTCATAACCTTTTACGGCATTCGCTAAATCACCCTGTTCAGCATAAGCCTCAGCCTGCATAAACGATTTCTCTGCAGCATGCATGTCGTCAGGAAACGACACAATAAAGGCATCGTAATAGCCAATGGCTTTGGCATACTTCTGCTGCATATCGTCTTTTTTAACTTTTGGCGCTGATTTATACCAAGCAACAGCTTTTCGTGCCTTTTGCGCACGTGCATGATAATAACGGCTTAGCTCATCTAAATAGGCGTAGAGGTAATCATCCAGAAACGCTCTCGTCTCGTCGGATGCCGAAAAATAGTATCCGGATTGGGTGTTGTAGTTTTCAACAAACAATTCTTTCTCAGCAAACATTTGCTTGTAAAAGCGCGCTTTTTGCATGGTTTCAAGAATGCGTACAGAAAAACGTGGGGCATCTTGTGAACGCGGGTCTTTTGCAAGAAATGCTCGATAGGTATCTATTGCATCCTGATAACGCTCTTGATCGACATACAGTTCGCCCAACTCTTCATAAAGCACATCTTCATAGGCGCGCGGACCAACTTTCGCAATCAATGCTTCCAATGACTGCGCACCATCTATATAACCAAGAATAACGGCACTAATACGAATGCTATCTTCAGCCAATGTTCGCTTGGATTTCTCAGTTGCCTCGAGGTCACCCGATGGTGGGACAATACGATCAAGCACCTGAATAAAATTGACTAATGCCTCGTCATATTTACTCAGTTTAAATTGACTCCAACCTTGCATGTAGATGGCATTTTCGTAGAACGGAGTATTCTGACCTTTCTCCAATACCGCTGCATACGCCATCTCAGCACCACGATATTTATTCAAGGAATAGAGATAATCACCGCGTCGGAATTGCGACTCAACAACAAACTGTGACTGGGGATATTCTGTTACCAGTTTAGTTAACGCATCAAGGCCACCCTTACTGTCGCCACTTAAATCATGCGCCTTAGCCAGCTGATAATAGATCAGGTCATTTTCTGGGTGCCCTGGAAAACGATTTAGCACAGCCTCATAGGCCGCGATCGCAACACTATAATCCGGCATATACAACTGTGCATCGGGATCTTCAGACACTGCTTGCTCGGACCTTGCAACCAGTTGATCCTGCAATAGCAATTCAAGATCTGCAACACGCGCCATAATCTGACGGGTCGTATCCTTGGAGTCCACATGACTCAATAGTGATTTATATGTCGCAATCTGATCATCAGTAGAAACGCGCACAATATTTGTTGTCGGCGATACTTCAATAGGCACCAACGTACCTAATGGCATCGACTTATCGATATCTTCTGGCTGAGATGCACAAGCTGCGAGCAGGGTAGCCGCCGCCAGCGCTGTCAGTGAACGCATCAATCCCATAGTCGACGACCTCCGCGCTGATAGAACTCTTCGCCGAGACGAGCCGCCGCGATACGAGCTTGGTTCTGGAACACTGACAACTGCTCTCGTTGTTGACGCAACGATTCCTTAGTTTTCGCCATCAGCAGATCAACCGCCTGAGTTTCAGTAAGGGATAGTTGTGCTTTTGTCGCTTCTAATTGTGTACGCATTTGCGCTATCTGGCTATCCACTTCGACTGAGTGCTGAATGTTACCTTTGAGCTTCAGGTATTTCTGATAACGAGTACTCATTCGGTGATATGCTTCGCTCAATTGAATAAGGGATTGTTGATCTTCAGCGATCAACTGGCCTTCTTCCTGTAATTCGCCGACCAACACACCTTTCATACGCGCTTTTTGTGTATTAGACAGAGAAGATTTGAGTTTTTGGTAGCTAGCGAAATCTGAAGCCAACGGATTATCTGATGGGAGCCTAGAAATTGCCTCAACCAAGACAGCATCTGAAATCGACACTAGGCCATCTCTTGCCTGCTCAAGACGCGCTTTAACGCGCTTTTCATGACTCGTTAGCGCGGCTTCGATATTACCTCGCTGTTCCTGCTCAACACGGCGTGCCTCTTCAAGAACTAGCAAGGTATACTCCATTTGTTCGACATGATGGCGTGTTTCATCAATCTTTGCGATTGTGTCAAACGCATCTTGGAATGAAGCTCGAGCAAATGCATAAACCAACAACGGATCTAACGGGTCAACTTCTTCGCTATCTTTAGATCGAGCATACTCAAGTGCATGTTCAAGTAACATTTCGCCATCAAGATCTGCATTAATTCGGTCAACCTGCCCAATAACCTCATCATATTCTTCAATCGCAGACACATACGCAGCGTAAGCTTCAGAAAACGCATTTTGCTTCTCAAGCGCGAACGGGATCGCAATAAACCCTTCATATACGGAAATAGACTTAAACGGCAAACGAACCAGCTGGCGCCAAGATTCTAGTGCGAGCCCAGGGTTGTTGTTTTTGTAGGCAGCCCAACCATAGCCGAGTAACGCAAGGTCAATCCACTCGGTAGAGACTTTCAACTCAGCAAAGGTATTTACGGCGTAGTCATAGCGGAAGGCAGAATAGAAACTGTAAGCAAGACTTAAACGGATGTGGCTCGCTAATGAGCGCCCCTCGTCTGATTGATCGGTATATTCTAGCGCCTTGGTAAAGTACCCCTGAGCGGCAGCGTAATCTTCAAGATACTGTGCACCAACAGCAATATTGTTGTAGATATAAGCCAGCCAAAGACTATTTCCCTCAGCTGCTAACGCTATATTCTCAGCAGCAACTAACAAACCATTACTAAGACTGTGTTGATCCAGCATACAGGTGACGCGCTGCAAACGTTCTCGGTGATCCATATCCATGGTCAGTTCTTTCAACTCTTCCAGTGCATCTAGGGCACCTTCACAGTCTCCGTTCTGACGTCTCAATTCAGATACATCGAGCCACAATTGATTATTTAGATCGACCGGCATATCACCAGCCAAGTGCGAATGCAGTGCCGTTTGAAGTTGTTCCATCCGAACAAGTTCACGATGGTTTTCATTGGTGCTTTGGGCAAGCACGCTATTATCAATCGCCAGCTCTAACAACGCATCACGACGATGCCCTCGTAGATATTCGTAGACCGCAACTTGCTGATTGAAGGTCGTGTCATAGTTCGGACGCACTATGGTTACATTCTCTGCTGGCGCCTCTGCGGCGACCAGCGACGGAGTAACCAAACACGTCACCAGTGCAACTATGTAAGGTTTAACCTTAAACATTTAGCGCTTTTCACCCCAATCTTTAACGGTGAAAGAAGGCATCAGGGAATCTTCTGTGCTGCCTACTGCCAGTTCTACAGAATGACCTGAAAGCGTTTTTTCAAAATTAAACGTAACATTTTGACTGTACTTATTACCCTTGGCGTCTGTACCTTTGAATTCAGCATCAACAGAATGAACACCCAAAGATACATTACCCTCCCAGAAACGCTGAATGCCACCTAATCGCAAAGCTGCCAAATCTGAATCCGAATAAATATGGTACGACTTCTCCACCCCATCAATCTTAACCATCATCGAACGCAAACGAAATGTTGAGTCTGGCGTCATTGATAGATATACCTGAACACGTGTCAGCGGCGGAAAAAGTAATTCTTGCTCTAAAAGCGCGATATTGCGCGAAAGGTCGTCAACCTGAGCACTTAGCACATTGACCTGCTCATCCAGCTCACTCTGGGAAGCTTCCTGTGCATATAGTGTCGAAGCAACTAACGTCAAAATAACCAATTTAACGAAATTGCCAAACAACCGGGTTAAATGAATCATCACTGACCTTCTCAAATTCTTTAAATGGGATTAACTACCGAATGCGGACGGCAAAGAAGACCTTTCAGTCGATTGAACCAGGAAAACCCTGAAAGACGAAATCATGTAGCGAGGTAAACGCGGACACGGAATAAAGGACATGGGTCACATTTCTTTATAAAACATTATTATTATGAGCAAACACGATTCTACATGAGAGCCCATCAAACACAAACACTATATTGCCAGCGTCAGACTTCAGAACGCGAACGGCAAACAAACATAACCTATTGCCTACATTACAAATTCATCGGGCAATATGCACAGACAAACGGCGACAGACAGCCGCACGAGAGACAAAGCAAGATGCGCGCCAGCTCCTGATTATTTATAACAAAAAAGAATTACAAATGTTAGACAACAGCGATAAATTCCACTGTTAATTTGAAAACCTTATCGAATACTCACATATAAGCTGTCGAATCTCAGCATAAAAAACACAGTGCCAAAACTACGCAGACGCTCCCCGAGAGCTAACACCTCCACGCCAGCGCACCCACAAAACGCCAAAAATAAGGGATAACGCAACCGCCACACCCAAAAGCACAAGATTTGGCAACATACCAGTCCAATTACGAGCGACAAGCTCAACCGCGACAGCTGCAATTACCGGCGCATACCGAACAGTCTCTTCATGCAAAAAATCAACACTCACTGGCATCAACACAACTGCAATCATGGGAAATCGTAAAACCATTTTTACCCAAACATTGCGCAAATCTGCCGTCAGCACAAACCAGGCGACAAAAAATAGGCTAGAAGTGACCAAATACGTCAGCCACCCATTTACATACAACTGATCAGACACTTTACTCTCCATCCCACCTTTTCAGAAAATCGCTTACTGAATGCACGACCAACCGATCACTCAACCCAGTGAATAATATACTCTTCAAGATCATCCTCATGGATGAAGGCCTCGTTATAGACCTTTTCCTTAACTGATTCTCCACTTTCATGGACAGATTCACGACTACCACTCACTAAATGATGCCACTCTGGCAAGTCCTTTCCCTCCGCCACCAAACGGTAGGCACATGTTGAGGGCAACCAGAAAAAATCGGCAACCATTTCCGGCTTCAGCCAAACACAATGGGGCACCAACTCATTACGACGCTGATATTCAGTACACTGGCAATTTTGTTCATCCATGTAACGGCAAACGACATTCGTATAAGCAACCTCATCAGATTCCTCATCCTGCAACTTCACCAGACAGCATTTGGCACAGCCGTCACATAACGATTCCCACTGACTTTTATTCATCGCGTCTAGCGCGACAGTTTTCCAGAATGGTTGCTGATCAGACATATATCATCCCGAACCCTATCTTTATGCGAGCTTATTCAGCTTCGAGTTTTTCTGTGCGATATCAGCCATATCATCATCTTCGATTAACGGCATCTGCAAATAAAAACCCTTCTCTTCAATGCCATCCATGACCACCTGCCCCGTTACACGCGCAACACTTTTCTCCGGCACTATGACGAACTTCATCACCAATTCCGGCTGCCCAAGCAGTGACATCAAAGCATCAGGGACCTTAGATAACTCTTCGGACGTCTTTACATAGAGATACATCCCTTCGCGGGATGCGCTGCGATACACACTACAAAGCAGTTTACTGTTCATATCTTTCTTCATTCAAAAATTAAGCGCCAGGCAGAAAATGCCCAGCATCGATACCTACATCAGCGCCCAAGCCACCATTAAAGCTCAGCAACAACTGCATCCAGAACCTCAAGATAAACACCTCGCCGCCAACCACTCACCCGACCGGGCAACGACGACTTACTCTTCACAGCCCAGTACATGGCTTCGGTATATGGCTTCTTCATCAGCAATTGCTCAGCAATACCCAACCGCTGCGCATAATCTACCAAAGTCGACTTAATCAAATTCATTACTCGGTCAGCTTTCACCGGCCTAGACAGACGTTCTTCCTGCGGATACTCAACACTGAGCAGTGCTATTAAATCATCACCACAACTACGCGCAGTTTGCTCAGGCAAGCCTTCGATATCAAACAATTGAGATTTCGACCAATTGCCATGCTTTGCCAACTGCATCAAAGCATCATTTGAGGCAATGCGGTTACGCGGCAAATCTTTTGCACGCATGGATCTCTCGCGCCAAATCGCCAATGCCCTAACTCGCGCCAATTGATAACCATTCAGCTTCCAAGCCATTTTGAGTCGATTGATGGCATTACCAAATTCCATATCCTGTAGATTATCAACAACCTGCTGATACTCCCCAGCAACGATATTCTGCAAACCACTATCATCTATTTTTGCCTTGAGAAAGGCATGAATCTCCAATAGATGATCTACATCATCTGCGGCATATTTCAATTGCTCAGAGCTTAGTGGGCGTTGCATCCAATCTGAACGGCTATGAGTTTTCGGCAAATCCAAATCCAACACGGACTTTACCAGTCGTTGATACCCCATGCTGAAATCCATACCACAACAGGCTGCCGCAACTTGTGTATCGAATACATTGACAGGAAACACACCCATTAGATGATAAAAGAGCTCGATATCCTCATCACAGGCATGCAAAACCTTCACAACATCAGGGTTCACCAATAGCTGCTTAAACGGTGCCCACTCATCAATTCCAAGCGGATCAACCAAATAAACTTGGCTTTGATCAGCAATTTGAATCAATCCCGGCTTAGGAAAAAACGTTCGAACACGGATAAACTCAGTATCCAGTGCAAGAGCAGGCGACTTCTCCAGCGACTGACATAGTGCCAATAGGTCGCTGTTGGTATCAATCATTGGGGGCGTCAAAAGAACATCCAGACTCGTATGATTAAAAGGAGCTCTATTGAGCTAGAGAGATTTACGACTATTCAAAGCATGAGCTAACGTGCCGCCATCGACATACTCCAGCTCACCACCAATCGGCACACCGTGAGCAATGCGACTAACATCCACATTGAAACGCTCCAACTTTTCCGAAATAAAGCGCGCCGTCGCCTCTCCCTCCACCGTAGGGTTTGTCGCTAGGATGACTTCTGAAACTCCAGATTCAACCAAACGCTCAAGCTTATCAATGCCCAGCTGCGACGGCCCGACACCATCAATCGGTGAAAGATGCCCCATCAATACAAAATAGCGGCCCTGATACACACCAGACTGCTCGACTGCCAGCACATCGGAAGGCCCTTCGACCACACAAATTTGATCATCAGAACGACGAAGGTCAGCACAAATACGGCACAAATCATCTTCGGTAAAATTTTGACAGCACTGACACTGACCCACTTTAGTCATCGCCTGCTGTAGACTTGCTGCCAGAGCAATACCGGCCTCACGCTCGCGCTCTAGCAAATGCATTGCCATACGCTGCGCAGATTTACGACCAACGCCCGGTAGACATTGCAGATGATCAATCAATTGCTGGATAGAGGGGCTAAACACGTTGTGATAAATCCTGCGTTAAAACGGCATTTTAAACCCAGGCGGCATCTGCATACCCGAGGTAAGACCAGACATCATTTCCTGATTATTCTGTTCAACCTTACGCGCAGCATCATTCATTGCGGCCGCAATAAGGTCTTCAAGTATTTCTTTATCTTCCGTCAACAAGCTCGGATCGATAGACACGGACTTTACGTCGTGACGCCCATTCATGACCACTTTGACCAAACCTGCACCCGATTCAGCGTGCACGTCTTTTTCAGCAGCTTCTCGCTGCGCTTGCGCCAGCTTTTCTTGCATTTCCTGGGCTTGCTTCATCATGTCGCCAAGACCTTTCATTTATTTCTCCAAAGCTCCACGTCTTGTCATCGTTTTTACTACGTCAGCTCAGTGGATATTTCCGCAACACTTGCGACATCCAGCTGACCTTCAAAACTCTCGATTATGTCTTTAAAACCTGTATCCGCATGCAAATTGTCCAATGCACGCTGATGGGATTCACGCCGCAGATTTTCAAGATGCATCGATGGCGTTATCGCCTGACTCTGGGCCAGTTCAATAATCACACTGACCTGCTGCCCGCAATAACGACCAATTGCATCTGCTATCTGCTCAGGATGGCGCGCATTATAAAGCTGAGCCTTATCCTGATCGAGCGTAAATCGTATCTGATTATCGCTCACGGTATCCAACACACACTCCAATGCAATGGAGCGCAACAACCCTGTAAAACCAATCTCCGTAAACTGCCCAACCCACTCGGTGTTAGATTCAGGAAGCAGGCGTTTTACAGCCACATTAGGCTCAACCTCTACTAGCTCAGCTGCATTCGCTACCGCCGAACCTTCAGCAACACCGACACCACCCTCATTCGAGCCATCTGCCGGATCAGCATCTATTGAGGTATCAACAACCACCTCATTGCTCGAAACTTTATCACGCAACTCACCTATTGTTTGAGTCTCTCGATGTAATGCCGAGTCATGATCACCGACAACAATCACCTCATCGGCAGAATGCTCCACAAGAGGAGACGCACTCCCAACATCCACCCCGGCAGAGGCTTCAAGGGCTATTTCCGGCCCTGCAATCTCAGGCGCAGAATGCACCACCTCAGCATCTACATCCTCGAAGGTAGAAACTACCGCCTCAGATTCGCCAATTTCACGAGCAGCCGCACCAACAACAGTAGAAGCGGCGGGTTCGACAACTTCATCTACCGGAGCCTTCGGCTCGGAAGCACCCGACAGATCGTACGCCGTATTTGCCGCCGTTATTGCACCGGGGGAAACTTCAACCGATGCCGACGGCTCAGGCTTTTTTACTGGAACATTTTCCGATACAGGAGATGATGGTGCTGATGACTCCTCAACAGCTGGCACAGAGGGATCAATGGCCTCGGATGTTTTAGATTCGACAATTGCCAGTTTAACCGGCGGCTCCTTGATACCTTTAGGGCGAAAAGTGAGCATCCGTAACAGCGCCATCTCAAAACCCGTGCGCAAATCTGGCGCCAATGGCAAGTCTCGCTTGCCCAGCAAACCCATTTGATAAAACAGCTGCAACTCTTCTGCCGCAACTTGCTGCGCCAACGACTCAACCTGCGCTTTATCACCCTGACTATTATCCAAGGCGTCCGGCACCGTTTGCGCAATCGTCATCCTATGCAAAACCATCAGCAGCTCGTCCATAGCGGCCGCATAGTCTGGCGACAATTCACTGAAAGTCTCGACTTCTTTCAATAACCTAGCGGCATCATGCTCAACCAATGCTTGTGCAAGATGCATCACCGTTTGCTGGTCGATGCTGCCAAGCATATTTCGAACTGACTCATAACCAACAGTACCAAAACCATACGCAATGGCCTGATCAGTTAAACTCAATGCATCACGCATACTGCCGTGCGCGGCTCGCGCCAATGCCCACAGCGCAGGCTCTTCGTATGTGACAGACTCTTGCGTCAAAACATTGCTCAAATGCCCAACAATAGGCTCGGGCATCATATTTTTGAGATTAAATTGCAGACAACGTGACAAAATAGTGGCAGGTAATTTCTGCGGATCAGTTGTCGCCAGCAAAAATTTCACATGCTCAGGGGGTTCTTCCAGAGTTTTCAGCAACGCATTAAAACTATGCGTAGACAACATATGCACCTCATCAATGAGGTACACTTTAAAGCGCCCTTTTGTCGGCGCATATTGAACGTTTTCAAGTAACTCGCGGGTATCTTCAACCTTCGTACGAGACGCCGCATCGACCTCAATCAAATCAACAAAACGCCCTTCGGCGATTTCCTGGCAAGCACCGCACTGACCGCACGGCTCCGACGTTACGCCCACCTCACAATTAAGGCACTTGGCTAATATACGAGCGATTGTCGTCTTACCAACACCACGGGTACCAGTAAATAAATAGGCATGATGCAGCCGCCCGTTATCCAGCGCATTAATCAACGCTTGGAGTACGTGCTCCTGCCCAACCATTTCTCGGAAAAAACGCGGCCGCCATTTTCGGGCCAAGACCTGATAACTCATTGATCGTCGTCCTTTTGTATCAAGGCATTATACACAAAGATATCGCAGCCGATGCGATAAGGCAGAATTTTTGACACCGATACGCGCAGCAACAAAACAAACAGTAATGGAAGTACGAAATTTGAGATTAACAATCGATAAGAGATATTCAGAAGAGCTTGGGTGGCGACCCTGCCCAGCCACATCCCGGCACACGAGTCCGTAGCTACCGTTGCTCCCTTCCGGGCCTGGCGGGATTAACTACGTATCGTTGCGAGAGGACCAGACAGGGCCACCATTGCAAGGCCGCGAATTATGTATTAACCCAGCATACCATGCAAGAGAAAAACCGAAAAAAGTTCCATTAAGCCGTTGATTGTTTAACTAATAATCAATTGAAACTCACACAGCGAAAAACAACCCAATGGTGTAGCATATTCGAGATCTAACATACACCCAATGGAGGCTCAAATGACTGACCAACTAGCACTCGGCGACAACCCTGAAATTGAAGCGGCAGTATTCAGGCGACTAATCGACCACCTAGACGCTCACAAAGAAGTACAAAACATTGAACTAATGATTCTGGCGGATTTTTGCCGGAACTGTCTATCCAAGTGGTACAAGGCAGCAGCTGAAGAACAAGGATTAGAAGTCTCCGATGAAGATGCTCGCGAACTTATCTATAAAATGCCTTATTCAGAATGGAAGGCAAACTTCCAAAAGCCGGCAAGTGCTGAGCAAATGGCTACATTTGAAGCCAAGAAACAAAAATAACTGCAAACTGAAGGCGTCGATCAACGCTTCAATATTACGCACCACTATTGATTGAACGTGTTGGCGACATCTGTAGGCCTCAGACTAAATATGACGCTGCAAAATCGCTAACCGCCTTTTCCAATAGGCTGATTTTCACACCGCTATATACCTACACAGCGATTTTCAGCCTTACCAAAATTCACAACCCCTACCTAATTTGCAAAGTAATTCGAGCGCATTGATATTGATTCGAAACAAACATTGCACAAAATTCAAAATGGCCTGTTGACAAGAATAGGATTCAATCATTTAATTGATAATAATTCTCATTTACATAAAGGCTTTGACATGTCTTATCTTTGCGAAAAACACCGCCAAGAACTCCAAAACAACCCAGAAAAAGCGCAACAGTTATACCAGCACTGGTTTGACACTGCCCAAACCGCCGCATCCCAACAAGAAATGTCAACGGCCATTAAAGCCTGTGGATGGGCATTTGATGCAGCACAAACCTTAGTAAACTCTGTACCTGACGCAACCCAAACACTCGAAGCCATCGATCGCTTGATCCAATGTGGTGGCTACCTTGCCACCCTTTATCAACATCTAGGCCAGCATCTAAATGCCTGTACACTACTCAATGCAATCACCGAATACCTATTGGCGTGCGAAGCCGTCCAAGGCCGTCATTCAGAAACAAAACACCTCATACAGGCGAAACTCCGCGATGTGCAACTGAACGCCAATGCGATTGGGCTCGTTCATTGATATATCAGTCGAATATCATCATGAGATAGGCAAAAAACAAGACGATATGCACCAGCCCCTGAATAATGTTACTGCGACCACTGGCGAAATTTACGACACTGACAAGAATGGTCAGCACCAGCAATACTCTGTCGACTGGGCTCACGCCAAGAATGATGGGTTTTTGTAGGATCAAGCTAATTGTCAGAATAGCGGGAATAGTAAGCCCGATAGTCGCAACCGCCGATCCCAAACAAATGTTGATCGAACGCTGCAAATTATCCTCCATCGCCGACCTTATCGCAGCCAAACCTTCAGGCGCCAATACTAAAACGGCAACTATCAAGCCGCCCAAAGCTGCCGGTGCTCCGATGCTATCAATCGAAAAGTCGACAATAAGCGCCAGTTTCTTCGATAAAAATATAATCGGAAGCATGTAAGCTATCAGAAGAATGGCGTGATAGACCGTTGATTTAACTTCAAGCTCACCATGATCATGCCCTCCCTCTACCGCACCCGCCAACGGCTGAAAATAGTCGCTGTGACGTATCGTTTGTATTGCTAAGAAAGCACCATACAAAGCGATATTAGCGACAAACAGAAACACCATCTGGGCCACAGAGAACGTCCCCGTGGCAGTCGACTCTGTATAATTCGGCAAGATCAAACCCAAAACAGCCAGCGGAATCAACACCGCTAGAAAGGTATTCACCCCCTGCAAGTTGTAATCTTGTTCGTAATGCTTCATACCACCAACAAGCAGTGAAACCCCGACAAGACCATTCAAGACAATCATCAAGACAGAAAACATCATATCTCGCCCCAAGGTGGGATTGTCCGCGCCTGTCAGCATTACTGCAGAGATCATGATGACCTCAATACTAATCACTGCTAACGTCAGAATTAATGTGCCATAGGGCTCTCCGAGCCGAATGGCCAAACAATCGGCATGGCGCACAACACCAAACGAACACCACAACATGACCGAGAACAAAATGATAAATGCAGGCACTGTCAGTGCAGCGTTATTTAGATCTGATAGTAAAGAGGTACCAAAGAGGTAAAACCCAATAACGGCCAAAACGCCAATCCACAAGCCTTTTTCCCGGGTCCAAATCATCGTGTATTGCTCCATCAATTCCTGACTGGGTCTCGTATAAAACAGATCAAACACCCCAATCCGTCGAACCACCCAATATACAAATGTATGCCAAATTAAGACACTAGTTGATAAGACCACAGATTGGACAAAAACTACCGCTAAAATCCAAACAGTCTGTTTTAGCTTGATATTTGTCTACAAACCTTGCTTGGCAACTTCACATTTATGCTCAAATACTGCAAAAAAGCCCTGAGCGATTGCCAAATGCTAGACAGCTCGCCACACGAAATAGTCTAGATCTAGGCAAGGCCTCCTCAGTTTCTCGATACTATAATCAACACTAAACTCCACACTACCAACGGTTGAATTTATTGCTTGAAGCTTTGCTATTCACGAAACTAACCACACAAGCGCCACTNTAACTAACTTGTTAGAACTACTTTATTGAGGTGTTTTTAATGAGACGATGGCCCGTATCACTATTAACTTTTTGGCTGCTACTATTCGTATCTCTGCATAGCCAGGCAGCGCTGCCGGTAACTGACAGTGACGGAAACCAACTTCCTACACTCGCACCCATCATTAAAAAAACCACCCCAGCCGTCGTCAATATAGCAACATCATCAACACGCCGGGTTAACCATCCGCTGTTAAATGACCCAACATTCAGAGAGTACTATCGTATTCCGCCAAATTACCAGGCACCGGAACGTAAAACTCAGAGCACCGGCTCCGGCGTTGTTATTATCGGAAAGGAAGGCGTAATAATTACCAACCATCATGTTGTCGAAGGCGCGGAGAACATCGAGGTTATTCTGCACAATGGCGATACATTAACAGCTAAACTGATTGGCTCTGATCCGGAAGTCGATATCGCCGTACTTAAGGTCGACAGCAGCAAGCTACAAGATATTCCTCTGGCAAACTCAAGCCTTCTAGATGTTGGAGATTTTGTCATCGCGATTGGCAACCCTTTCGGTCTGAACCAAACCGTAACAACAGGTATTGTCAGTGCGCTGGGGCGAAGTGGACTGGGCATCGAAGGCTACGAAGATTTTATTCAGACTGATGCGTCAATCAACCCGGGGAATTCAGGCGGCGCTTTAATCAACCTGCGTGGAGAACTTATCGGAATCAATACGGCGATTCTGGCACCCGGCAGGGGCGGTAACGTCGGCATCGGCTTTGCCATACCAATCGACATGGCGATGTCCAGTGTCGAACAGATCCTCACACATGGCGAAGTTAAACGCGGCCAGATCGGCGTTGTTATTCAAGACATTGACAAAAAACTCCAGCAAGCTTTTGCTCTTCCTAGCCGCGATGGCATTCTGGTTTCGCGCGTGATGGATGATTCCAGCGCACAAGCCGCAGGCATAAAGGATGCCGACGTCATCCAGGCTGTTGACGAACAGCCGGTAAAAAATGTTGCGCAGCTTCGCAATGCGATTGGATCCCGCCGTATTGGCGATAAGGTTAAGCTAACCATTCTGCGCAGTGGCAAACTACAGCGGATTGACGTCACGATCGGGGGTAAAGCAATAGAACCTGGAAAATTTGCTCTCAATACAAACATTGGAAAAAAACTGGATGGCGTACAGTTTAGAGAAACCAGTGATAACAAAGGGCTGCGGATATCAAACATCCAACCCAATTCCGCTGCTGCAGAAACCGGGCTGCAAAAGGGTGATATTATTATCAGTGCGAACCGAAAGTCCGTGAACAGCGTGAATGACCTGCGTAAAATCATCAGCAAGGACGAAGATCAACTCTTGCTACATGTTATCAGGGGGCGATCCGCTTTCTTTGTGGTGATTCAGTAGTGCACTAACGTTATTGCTGCAGTCAAGTTACAGCAATGATTATCTGCCAGCCCACACCGCAGATACTCAAGAAAATATGCAGGACGCATACGCAGTAAAAGCGACAGGAAGTCGCAGGAGATGGTTTTAATGGGAATTCGCAAGTCGCTGTCACTAACAACAGTGGTGGTCATTATGTTTCTGACAAGCACGCGGGCTGACGGTGAGCCGTTTAACAACTATCAGGCTGTCTATATCGTTAACTATGGTCCGCTGAATCTAGGCAAGGCACACTACAATCTTCAGAAAACCGACGGCGGCGATCTTAAACTCGTCTTTGACAGCAAACTTGAACTACTGCTTTTGAATGATAAGCGCCACATAACTTCGGAATTTCGCATCAGCGACGACCAGCTCATCCCAATAACATTTTCTCAAGACAGAAAAGGCACCGGTAAAGATTATCGTGAAGAGATAGTATTCGCCCACCAAGAAGAATCAGTCGACACCGTCTACTCCAGCAAAAAGAAACGATTAAAACTGGAGCATCCGACGTTCGACCCGCTCAACGCCCAAGTGAAAATGCGGCTCGATTTATCTCGCGATGCATCTATCCCGCAACGACTTGAATACACGATGGTGTTAGAAAACAAATTTGATAGCTATGCGTTCAAGTACGTTGGCGAAGAAACCCTAACAATCGACGGAATCGACTATCGAACAGTAAAGTTCGAAGTCGATCGAAAGGACAAGCGAAAGAACACTTGGCTGTGGTTCGCCAAAGATCTAGACTATCTCCCGATCAAACTTGAGCATCGCCAGAAAAACAGAGAAGCAGCCTCAATGACGTTGATCAGCTACGAAGAATTTGATGATGACGGCGAGAGACTACTCGCGATTAACCATGAATATCAACCTCCATCAAACCGCAGTATAAAAAAACGATTTCGCAGTGCCCCAAGGCGATAAACTCGCAACGACATTGAGCTTATCGGGTAGCCATGGGCGATTGGATACACCATCACAGATCACAATCATGATCTCGACTTTAGTCAGTCAAGTTTGCTAGGATTAAGAAAAAAATCAGCTTCTTCAAATGACTAAGTATAAATGCCTAGATTGCGCCTATAGCGCCAATAAAAAATTCCCTAAAGGGCAATGTCCTGCTTGTGATTCGTTTAACATTGCAAACCTGCAAGCTCGCGACAAGGATAAACCGAAAGCCTCTCCGGTCTCTCTCGGGCTAACAGTCGGCCTCTGGATGATTCTTGGCTACCTTATATGGCAACAATTACTTAGCTAGGTGAGACCCCGAACTTGGTTGCTCGAGCTCTCGTTGCTTTGAGGCTCTGGCATATAAATAAAGATGAGAATAAAAAGTGCGATCGAACTGAAACGAAACGCCGAAGAAATACTACCTCTGCCAGAGGCTGAAAGCGTCCACGACATAAACCACTCGCCGCCGATAACAATAAACCCTACAAACCAGAGCATAACTGCTAACACCAAGCCCCAGCCTGCACACGACACCCACTGCCCGTACAATGAGGCCTCAGAACGACGATACCTCAGCAATTGAACACCAGCGAGTGTGCACAACAAACCAATCACAGCTTGCGAAAACACGATTAGACCGAATGCAAAGGTTACCGCCTGCCGGGGTAACGCTCGCCATGTTGGCAATGTTTCAGCCACTGCCTCCATCATGAGCACCTCGCTGGCGAGCTGGAGGTTTAACGATGGATAAAACAGATTGTTTATACAAACCATGAAAGCAAACAGCCCAAATGCTAAGACCAGTAGAGCCTTCATTAATCGCATTGAAGTTGTCCCGTGCATCCATGCCTCCCTGCACTGACCTCACTGAACTTTGAGCGGTGTCAGCGCTAAATACGCCATTAATACATCTCTTACATACTACTTGTGACCGTAAAATATGTATCTATAAAAGTAGCCTAGCTATCCAACATATCGTTAACCAGCGCGATGAATTCAAACGGTGTCTCGACTTCATAATCAGGAACAGCTGCGTGCCCTGTACGTGACTCACCATGACTGACCCAAAGAGAACGAATTCCAGCGTTGTTAGCCCCCATGATGTCTGAACTCAAGCTATCGCCGACATGCAAAACCTCTTCCGACTCACATTCTGCTAGTTTTAACGCTTTCTCAAAAATACTGACAGCCGGCTTTTCTTCTTTTTCCTGCCCACCAATAATAATGTGGTCAACATATCTCGACATATCAACACGTTCGACTTTAACCACTTGAGAAAACTCAGGACCATTGGTAATGACAATCAGCTTAACCTGTTTGCGCCATTGCAGAAGCTGATCCCCCATACCGGCAAAAAAATCAAAAAATGCGGTTCGTGACTCATCGAAAGTGGATTGCAGCAAACGAGGTGCGTCGGCAGGCATATCAATAACGCCTAAATCTTGGACAATCAACTCGATTAATTGCAATCGAAATGCTTCTTCATCAGTGACCGGCAATAACAAAGAGCGGTAACGGTCATCAAGTTCACGGTATATTCCTTTCAAATACCGCGCTGAGAGTTCGTGAGCATCAAGCTGCCCAGCAAAAATCTCAGCGGCTTTTTCCGCCATTTGATTCAGCGCCTTCAGATTCGCCCCAGTCGTATCACAGAGCGTTTCGTCCATATCAAGAAATAGGGCTTTTAACATACATCACCGTCCCGTCACAAAAGCGCATGGTAAAGTTTCAGACGACGTTACGCCAGAGCGTGCCCGGAAATTTATGCTCACCCACCAATCTTCATCTATATCTTGTTTTAAACATCAAAAAGAGAACATCCAATGAGAATCGCAAAAAGAGCGTCATTCAACCATCAGCGGTGGAGCATCATCGCTTGTACGTTCGCCTTGGCCGTGTGCATATTGTCCGGTTGTAGCGAGAATATTGAAGAGCGGGCTGACATGCGCCTCTCGCAACCTAACAACCCAACACAGGAAGTCTTGTTTGTTGACGACCATACCGTCAACTGCACGGGTGTTACACCCATGCAATGTATGCGCGTGAGGGAAGATAGCGAGCGAGAATGGCAGCTCATGTATCAACAAATTTCTGGGTTTAACTACGAGAAAGGGTTTCGTTACGAGCTATTGGTTGACGTCACCACTATTGAAAATCCACCGCAAGACAGCGCTAGCAAACAATACCGACTGATCAAAATTATCAGCAAAACTGCAACGCTACCCCAATAATCACGTGACCAGAGCCGGTTGATAGGGCAATTAGAGACGGCACTAGACAGCTAGTGCCGTAATGAATGGCTGAAATCGAACCACTGTTGACGCAAGTATTCATCAACCGAGCCGGATTTGACTTGCCACTGATGCGAATACCAATAATAACGACCCTCTACACCTGAGGGTGCAGTGCAGTTATAGCGCCCTCTACCAACATTAAATGCCGCAGTGTTTTGCGTCACAAGAGAGTATTCAGTGCGTTTAATTTTTATTGGCTGTCCTGTCGTACCCAGAAAGCAGTTCAGTGGATGATTAAACTTCTGGCTAAAATGAATGGCTAACTGTGGCGGGTTATTACTCGATGAATAGAAAATCGGGTTAGGTGTTGAGCCAACATCATCAACCGGTAAAGCCAATGCCATCATTTTAACGGCCATAGTTTCAAGATTCGAATAAGATCCGGACAAAGGAAACCGCGGCAGTGCTGCAAAGTTTGAACCCGAACCAACACCACCAGATTGCTGTCCAAAACCAATGTAGCCAAGCTGACGAATGATACCCTCAACCATCTCATTATATTCACCATAGGGATAGGCAAAGAAACGGGGTTGTTTTCCCATTTCTCGATCAATCACAGCTTGCGCATCAACGACCTCGTTGATGATTCGCTCACGCCACCGTGTAGAACTCTCAAAACCATCGAAATCAAGCATATGAGGGTGGTTAACGGAGTGGTTGCCCACAATCATCAAGCCGGATTGGTAGATGTCGCGCAAGTCATCCCAGCTGCACAAGTAGGTTGATGTTTCTGATACTCGCGCGGTATTCACAAAAACGGTAAAAGGAAACTTCTTGTCACGCAATATGGGCCAGGCGGTATCGCATATCGATCGATAATTGTCGTCGAACGTAATTGCGACAACCTTATCACTATCAAACTTACCGCCAGATTTCAGCGTATCCACCAGTGTTGCCAGCGAAACAACCTCAAAACCGTTGTTTTCAAGCCACTCCATATGCTGGGTGAACAATTCAGTGGAGATACTGGTTGAATGGGGAGTCGAGGAACTGACATGGTGGTATTGCATGATCACTGCGTGTTGCTTATCGATAATCGGCGAATCATCCTCTGCCGACACAAAGCACGCAGCCCCCATAAACATCAAACTGACGAGCTTACGGTAGGCCAAATCAACAAACCCAAATGCATACCTTCCATCGCTCAGAATTTCCCTGACGGTGTTCATACTGGATACGATAGACATAGCGTTCCCTCGGCCTGCTATTGAATGATTGTGAAGTCAGTATAGATGGTGGCTTGAACCTTAATAGTATCTAGACACGAATTCAGTTATTGGTTCGACATCTTTTGCTATCGTAACCAACTAACTTTGTGATTAGCCAACGCTCGATACAAACAACCGAAAAGGATAAAAAGAAAAGTAGGCTTTAAAATATACTAGACAAAACTAGATCCTCCCAGAGAGCCTAGGAGGTGCTATCAAAGTAAAAATCAATGTTATAGAGGCAAAAATAGCCACTTTAACATGCCACAAAAGCTGTTTAGGTTAATGTTAGATAACACACACACCACAGAGTGACATACAACGCAAACACAAAAAGCCCTCTACGAAGCTCGCTCAAATGTGTAATAACGCCCCCCCTATCCGTCTTTATGCGGATTCTTTGGATTTCTTAAACATGCCAAACACTTTACCAATCGCTGACTCTGCCTTCACCGGCGTAATGGCAATCGTCGGTTCAACCGCAACATTCCAGCAATCTAACAATATTCCAAGACCTTCGCATTGCTCAGCGAGAAATTCAAGCTCTTCTTTAGAGTTGCGGTCGCCTGCAAATGGTTTAAACAAGCTTAATTCCTGCTTCAAAGTCAGGTCGTTAGTGCTATTTTTATAAACCTCAAGCTTCCAGCGCGTGTTATTAACAACATTTCGGTATAAGCGAATCTTGGTATTGAGGTTAACTTTCGAGAAATCTACCAGGCGACCAGCGATAGCCAGGTCGGTTGCAATTACCTGAGCGCCTTCAATCGTCGAAGCCGCAAGTGTCGCGGTTCTCGGCTCATCATTTAAAACGCCCAGTGCGCCAATGATTTGCCCCGGAGATAACTGACTTAACGCCCTATCCCCGGGCATAATCTCAGGAAACACATCCAGAGAGCCCCTCACTAATGAAAAGATCTGACTGCTACGCGCTCCTTTACGCCCGAGAATTTCTCCCGGCGTAAGTTCAACGAGCTGCGAGCTTTCCATCAACAACTGAAATTGGAGCTGATCATCAACACGGAGATCCGTCCAAAATGCGATGGGCGCGGTCAAACGTTGCAGTTTTTCCGGATCCAGTTCAGCCAGTTGTAAAAGATTCATCGATTACGCCTTTATCTGTTTGTGGCATATAAGTGCATGAAAACCTTGCATGAACCTTAGCAAGTACTCCAATTTCCCTGAAGCTTTTTCAAAACCATGCCCTAAACGTTTTTCTGCGATGGTATGGCACAGCCAAACCCGCAACCAGTGGAACACGGCAGAAATGCGAAAGGGTTAAAATTCTCGAAAACAATTCAGGGTAATTACTGACATTTTTGGTCAGATGACTTTAGCAAGAGGAAGCATATACTACCTCAATACGCCTTCCATAGTCATAAACAAGCAGTCGGCAAACTGACCTATTTTGTCACTAAACTGTTATTAAAACGCAGCGGCTGAAACCAAAATGCGACAAGCCTAGTAAACGAGACAATCGATGCACGACCAAAAACTCGAAAATACGCTTCTGTTCGTCTCGCTGCTCAGCGCCCTTTTTTTCGCCGTTCTTGGCATCGTCTGGGGCATACAAGCCGATTCAGGCATGATGATATTTGACGGCTTCTATTCAATGATCAGCATGGCGCTCTCGGCGGCCGGTATTCTGGTTCTTAAAGAAATCCGCAAACCTGAAGACAGGGTCTTTCCATTCGGTCGCTTTGGCATGGAGCCGCTGCTCATCATGGCCCGCTCGTTAATTTTGCTGGGCCTTTTTAGTTATTCCGCTATTGACGCTGCAGCTGTTATTTTTCACGGTGGCCGCTCGACCAATATCGAATCTGCCAGCATCTACAGCATGATCTCAGTTACCGGTTGTGCCATCGTGTTTGCTTATCTGAAAGTTCGGAATAAAAACAAAAGTGCACTTATCCAAGCTGAAACCCATCAATGGCTTGGCGACACACTGCTCAGCACAGGTGTGTTCGTTGGCTTTACTCTGGCCTGGGTCCTTCAGCAAACAGCATTCGCGCCCTGGGTGATCTACGTTGACCCTGTGATGGTCATCATTGCGGTGGGATGCTTTATGCGTTTTCCAACCACCAGCTTGATACAAGCCACCAAACAACTGCTTTCGATCGCTCCCAACAAAAGTATCACCGACCAAATAAACTCAGCAGCCATGCGAGTGCTCGCTGACATGCCCTACAAAACGTACAAAATTCACGCCAGCCAATATGGTCGACAAATCGATGTTGAATTAAATGTACTGGCTGAACCTGATTTGCGAATGACAGTAACAGAAATGGACGCTCTGCGCGCGCAAATGCAGTCGCAACTCCAACACCACCATGTCGATTGCTGGATCAATATCAGCGTAACGGCCGAGGAGGAATGGCTATAGTGGGCGCGCTCAGTTCAACCTTCAATGACATCAGCGAACAACCAACTTATTATTAATGATGGACCACTCCTGCTCAGAAACAGGCTGGATCGATAACCGAGATCTATTCAGCAGCACCATGCCACTCAGTGCAGATACGCCCTTCAACACGTTAAGAGGAATCAATGCATCGAAACGCTCGACAAAGCGCACATCGACGGCAAACCAGCGCGGATTATCGGGGTCAGATTTGGGGTCATAATAATCACTGGCAGCATTGAACTGAAACGGATCAGCAAAGCCCGTACGGGTCACTTCAGCAATACCAGCAATGCCGATATGCTTGCAGCTACTGTGGTAGATGAATACCCGATCCCCTACACCGACTTCATCTCGTAACAGGTTACGCGCCTGATAATTGCGGATTCCTTCCCAAACTTCCGGTGCGCGTTTGGCCTCTAGGTCGTCGATACTGAACACATCCGGTTCTGTTTTAAATAACCAATATGCCATAACCTATCTCCTGCGGGTGTTTCCTTGACTGTTTAAGCCTCTATTTTTACCCTCAAACAGCAACGCGCATCATCCTCCCCTGACACAAGGTACAGCGCAAATGCTTACAGACGCAATTCACCAGCACTTAACTGTTCGCTGAGCTGAGGCGTGAGGCTTCTATACCGATCAGTTCCCCCCTCTAGCAAATACACCTCATCGGCATTAACGTCTTGCCATCCTTCTTCTTTAAGCTTGTATTTTTGATACTTAAACGTCGATGTCACCGCTTGGTCGCCCTGCATACGGATAAACAGCGGTACAGCATACGAAGGCAAAGCATTACGCATATAACTAGCAAGATCCTGCGTTGAGGGGTTATCGGCTCCCTCTTTGAGGCTGATTGCGGCCATGCCGGCCTTTCCGTCAGCATGCGGAACCGCTACTCCGTAAACAATCGCATGCTCGATTGCCTCGTGCTTGAGTAACGCTGCTTCAACCTCACCGGTAGCAACATTTTCACCTTTCCAGCGAAAGGTATCTCCTAGGCGATCAACAAAAGCAATATGTCCGAAGCCCTGCTGCATGACCAAGTCACCGGTATCAATATAACGGTCTCCCGATTTAAACAAACCTTTGAGCATCTTGCCGCTACTGGCCTTTTTATCGGTATATCCATCAAAGGGTACTCGATCACTTACGGGCATCAACAACAACCCCGTTTCACCCCGTTTAACATTTTCGCAAAAGCCCTTGGCATCACGTACTAACTCATCTTTCTCGACGTCATAACGGGCGACTTTGTATAAAAGCGGATACATGCCTGCAGTTCTATCCATGTTAAACAGATTGCTAAACATCATGTTGCCTTCGCTGGAGCCATAGAATTCATTGATACGTTCAATACCAAAACGCTGTTTGAATTCCATCCAGATATCCGGGCGCAAGCCATTGCCGAGAATTACACGAACGTGATGTTGCCTTTCCAGATCAGAAACCGGCTGTGCCATCAGATAACGGCATAACTCACCGATATAAACGAATGCTGTGGCGTGAAAAGCGGTGATTTCTTGCCAGAAACGGCTGGCGCTGAATTTACGACCAATCGCCAATGTGGCACCCGATCCCAGCACGGCACCGAATGCCAATGTCAGTGCATTATTGTGATAGAGCGGTAAGGGGGTATAGAGCACATCAGACGTTCTGAGCCGAAACGAAGCCAAGCCGATACCACCCATCGCTCGGAAAAAACGATGATGGCTCATCCGCGATGCCTTCGGAAGACCTGTCGTCCCGGAGGTGAATACCAGATATAGGGTATCCTTCAACTGCAATGTGCGAGTCACTGGAAGATTCATCACAGGCTGGTCGGCCACAGCTGCTTGTAAATCCGGGTAAGTAAAACTGTCTGTCAATACCCCTGCGACCCCGTCGGCAACTTCAAAAATATTGCTCTGAACAGATTCGTCAAGACTCGGCTCAATCGTTTGAATCGCTACAACCAATTCACTACCGACAATAATTGAGGTTACAGGCGCAACATCTAGCGAGTGCATCAACACATCGCCGCGTTGCGATGTGTTGATCATGCTGACGACAACGCCGAGCTTGGCCAATCCGGCAACGTGTATCAGAACTTCAACACGGTTTTCCATCATCAAAGCGACGATATCGCCTTTTTTCAGACCCTTTGCCTGAAAAAAATGCGCTACCTGATTCGCTTTATTATTGAATTGACGCCATGTCAGTTGTTGCTGATGATCCTTCAGTGCAACGTTCTCTGGTCGGTGCAACGCATGCTTCTCAAGGAAATCTGCAAGACTTCGGTGTTGATCGCGTTTCGCCGTCAGCAATATCTTAAGACCACTCAACACGGGTACCAGATCTGTTGAAAGTGTTTGCCAGACTTTCTTCACGAAAAGCTTGCCGTCAATCAGGCCCTGATCAGCCATGGGTCATCCTTATTATTCTTGTTGGGCGCCAAAAACGGCACAGTCAAACTACGGGGTTAGCCACAAAATGGTAACCCTAAATGACAAAAGCGCACAAACCATAAACAACCAATGTGTCTGGAATGTGCGCCTTATAATTACCTTCCCACTAAATTACTTTTCGACAATAGCTGTTATGCCTTGGCCACCTGCGGCACAGATGGAGATCAAACCACGGCCACTGCCCTTTTCATCAAGAATTTTGGCGAGAGTTGCCAATATCCGTCCGCCGGTTGCAGCAAATGGATGACCTGCAGCCAAGCTACTGCCATGTACGTTAAGCTTCTCACGGTCAATAGATCCGAGAGCTTGTGATAGACCCAAGCGGGTTTTACAAAAATCTTCGTCTTCCCAGGCCTTCATGGTAGACAGTACCTGAGCTGCAAACGCTTCATGAATTTCGTAAAAATCAAAATCTTGCAGCGTCAAACCGGCGCGTTCCAACATACGAGGAACCGCATAAGCAGGTGCCATCAGTAGGCCTTCTTGCTTATGAGTAAAATCAACAGCGGCCGTTTCGGTAAAGGTTAAATATGCCTTAATCGGTAACCCACGCTCTTTCGCCCAAGATTCACTCGCCAGTAAAACGGCAGATGCACCGTCACTCAACGTGGTTGAATTTGCGGCTGTCATGGTGCCGTTTTTTCGATCGAAAACGGGCTTTAATGATGCCAGTTTTTCAATAGTGGAATCTGCACGCATGATGCCGTCTTGCTTCACACCGTTGAATGGTGTCACCAAATCATCGAAGAAGCCGTCTTCCCATGCTTGAGACAAATTTTGATGGCTACGCAGTGCTAGTTCATCCTGCGCCTGGCGAGCAATATTCCACTGTCGTGCAGTTATCTGGCAATGATCACCCATCGATAAACCAGTACGAGGTTCGGAATTCACCGGTATCGTAAGGCCAATATGGTGAGGGCGAAACTTCGAAAATGGCTTTAGCCGATCAGCGAGACTTTTTGCGCGATTGACTTCCAATAGAATCTTACGCAGCCCTTCGCTAACCCCGATAGGCGCATCAGACGTTGTATCCGTACCACCGGCGATACCTGCCTCAATCTGGCCCAGGGCAATTTTATTAGCAACAAGAATGGCCGCTTCCAGGCCCGTTCCACACGCTTGCTGAACATCGTAAGCCGTTGTTTCAGGGGCAAGTCCGCTGTCCAACACGGCTTCACGCGTTAGATTAAAGTCACGAGAATGCTTGATCACCGCGCCCGCTACAACATCACCAAGACGTTCGCCTTGAAGCTCATAACGCTCAACCAGACCTTTTATGGCCGCCGTCAGCATTTCCTGATTGCTGGCGTGACTATATTCTTTGTTAGAACGAACAAAAGGAATACGGTTACCGCCGATGATTGCAACACGCTGTATGGAGTTGGCCATGAATGATCCTCGTTACTATTAATGAAAAGTCATTGCTTCTGACGTATTTGAACTTCGGTCTNAATTTAACTCACGTCAAATATGCCAGAATTCGTCACACGACTCTGAATAATCATGCATTTAAGCAAATCAACGCAGGATCACCATTGACCTGCGAGCGGCATCAGTAAATCCTAGTGCCAATGCAACAAGATCCTAACGGCATAAACTGCTGTAAACCGAGAATAACACCAAAAACACGGAGGGGTAGGCAGCCAGATTGACGAAGCTGAAGATTCCGAGCTTCACTGCCGCCTGATATACACCCAACGTTTCACTTTGACGAGAAACCACATGAGCCAGTTTGTTCAACAGATTATCGATTCTGCAGCTGTTCGCAAAATTCTTTCCCTTGCCGGCGTGTCTGACCCGGTTAATCTTGATCGCTTCGACACCAGCCAAGCGGCGTACCTACAAGGTAATGTCTTGGTCGGCGGAACAGCCAATTCAATCGCCACGGAAGCCATGCTGACATCGCTGAGCCAGCCCGGCGTCAACCTATACTACCCCGCAGACAGCGATGAGCGATTTACTCTTGAGAAAATCGCCAGTGCTAACAACATCGAGTTGACGGCTTACCAGCCAGAAATCCAAAAAGATTTGAAATTCAAAGCCGCAGTATTTGATGGCACTGGCCTAAAACACAGTGAAGAGTTGGTGGCACTGCATCATTTCTTCCAGCCCGTTATCCGTAAACTGGCAAAAAGCAGCCGCATTCTAGTTGTCGGTAAGACACCCGAAACCCTACGCAACCCGAAAGCCCAAACAGCGCAGCGAGCGCTGGAAGGTTTCACCCGCTGCCTGGGTAAAGAAGTTGGTAAAAAAGGCGCTACCGTGCAGTTGATGTACATGGCGAATAAATCAGAATCCGGCGCCAAAGCCCCACTTGAGTTTTTGCTTTCGCCAAAATCGGCGTATGTCTCGGCTCAGGTGTTACGCCTAGCTCCGTCAACAGCTGATGTACCGGCCTACGAATGGTCGCAGCCGCTGGCCGGTAAAGTCGCCGTTGTTACGGGTGCATCTCGTGGCATTGGTGCTCAAATCGCCAAAGTAATGGCACGGGATGGCGCAAAGGTTATCGGTGTTGATTTGGACGGTGCACGCGCTGATCTTGATAAAGTCGCTCGCGAAACTAACGGCTTATCGTTGTGCCTGGATATTAGCGCCAAAGACGCCGGTGAACAGATTGAAGCTTTCTTGAAAGAAAATGGCCTAAAACTCGACACCATCGTTCACAATGCGGGAATTACCCGCGACAAGACATTGGCAAATATGCCTGAACACTTCTGGCTGCAAGCCATTCAGGTCAACCTGACATCAGCTGAAAACATCAATGATTATCTAGTTGAAAAAGAACTGTTGACCAGCGGCGGCCGCATCATCTGTGTTTCTTCCGTTAGCGGTATCGCAGGCAACTTCGGCCAAACGAACTACGGCACATCGAAAGCTGGGGTTGTTGGATTAGTACAAAGTCAGGCGTCTGCCATGCAGAAGCTGGGGATTACCATCAATGCCGTCGCTCCTGGATTTATCGAGACGCAAATGACACAAGCAATGCCGGTACTCGTGCGTGAAGTTGCCAAGCGTATTAACGCTCTAGGCCAAGCAGGCAGNCCGGTTGACGTTGCTGAGGCGATCGCCTTTTTCGCCAGCCCTGGCGCTCAAATGGTCAACGGCAATGTAATCCGTGTGTGTGGTCAAAGTATGCTGGGCGCTTAATTGCGACTCAGATAGAAGATAATTGAAGTGTTTCATGTCTATTCAGCAAACCTTAACGGGCTTAGCGCGAATAGACATGACAATGGGGCAGCCGGTGTTATTGGTCAGGCCCCTCTTCCGCCTTCGCATAACGTTTACGAAACTCAACCGGCGTTACACCTTCCCAACGCTTAAAAGCACGATAGAACGTACTAGGTTCTGAAAATCCGGTGAGATATACAATTTCTGATATCGGCTCATCAGTGGCCAACAATAACTTCCGTGAAAGATGGTGACGGTAATCATTCAGGATTTCACTAAAGCTGGTACCAGCCTCACGTAAGCGTGACACCATGTCATGTGCATCCATACTCAACGCACGCGCAATGGTTTCAGACGTTAAATCACCGGTTTCAAGCATCGCGCCAATTTGGTGACGCACGTCATTAATCAAATCACGGCGTTTTAAATCTTCCAGCTGAGCCTCGGCACAACGGGTATGAAAATCCAGTAATTCAGGGTGGTTATGCAATGAACGCGCAGCCAGAGCGGATTTTTCAAAATAAATTCGGTTTTCGTCCGTCCCAAAATTGATCGGGCAACCCAACAATCGCTCATATTCTTCACGATAGTCAGCACCGTCATGACAAATATCGATTTTTTTTGCCAACAACGCACCATCGCTGGACGTTCGCATTACCTGAACCAAGACCATCGCACTGCAATCGATCAGGTGACGAAGATCATTATTCGGATACTTAAAGGTTAACCAGACTTCATCACTACCGGCATCATCGTGCAATGTCAGATCAATTGCATCGCTGATCAGCCGCTGATAATTCAAAACGCGCGTTAGCCCTTCACCATAATTTTGTGCACTGATAAACAGATGCTCCAGCACAACACTTTTAAATAACGGCATGCGTTTACCGATTTTTAACCCGATCAAAGGGTCGTCGGATACCGTTTCAGCAGCCTGCCAGAACACCTGCTGCCCCCAATGGGGAGTGCGGAGTTTGCTGTTATATAGCTGATCGATGTCTAGATCGGCGTCCTCGAGAACTTTCTCAGCATTAATGCCAAGGCTTTTCAAAGACTGGTAAGCCAGACGAATCAAAGTTCCTGCGTCTTTTAACTCTGCCATAGATAAAGAACTTGCATCCGTAATTGAGGTGGCGGCATGCGGTGAATACATGCAAATGTCATTGTTATCAGTTGTTAGCCAGCTATTCGTAAATAGCTGAAATGCTTAGCGTCGACCAAACTGCAATGACTAAGAGCCTTTGCAGCCGTACCCAGCCGAAAAGATGTCTGATCATAACCAAAGGCAAGACACCTTAGAAGAGTTAAGACCGCTTTTGAGAAGCAAATACCAACCACAGACACGATTGACTCAATATCCTGCAGGCAACCATGCACGACCAATTTCACCGCTGAAATTACTCAATAGAATAAGACATGCAATGAGGAGAATGCAATGAGTAACGCTCTGCGCGAAATGCCCGCTTTAGCTTCTTTATATTTGAAAGCGGTCAGAAAAAAGAATAACAAAAATAGTTCGCTGGAAACGCCACTCCCAGCACTGGAGGTTACGCTTGATAATCAACGTATTAACCTGAAGCATCTGCAACGCTATTGCGGCCTGTGCGGATTCCCACAGGGGAAAGATCTGCCTCCGACATATCTGCAAATATTATCGTTTCCGCTGCAGATGCATTTGCTGACCAACCCAAAGATGCCTTATGCCGTTATGGGCTTGGTGCATCTTGAAAATCGTGTTGATGTGCTTGCACCTTTGGTTTTCGAAGACGGCATCGTTAATTTTCGCGTATTCATCGGAGAGCAACGGTTAACCTCTGCTGGATTAGTCTTTGAGGTTATCGCCGAGGCAAAAGACAGCAAAGGCGAATGTGTCTGGCGCGCGTCTGCCGGCTTACTGCATCGTTGTAAAACCGGTATCGAAAAACCCGAGCGAAAAGACATAAAGCCGTTGGGTACCAACAAGCGTCAATGGAGCCTAGCCGGCAATATCGGCCGTCGCTACGGTACGCTCAGCAAAGACATGAACCCCATTCACCTGTTCGGTGTAACCGCCAAACTGTTTGGATTTAAACGGCATATTGCCCACGGTTTATTCATCAATGCTAAGGCTACTGCCAATATGACTGGCATGGTGCCACCAGCACCTTACAGCATTGCCACCGAATTCAAGCGCCCGCTGTTTATCCCTGCTAAACCTGTTTTGTATCAGGGCAATGACCAACACGATCTCAAGCTCGAGCTTTGGAGCCAAGATCACAAAAATCTGCATATGGCTGTGCGCATCCACCCAATTACCGCCTAACAAAAGGTCAGATGACAACTCATGAAAACCTTTAAAACGCCCCTCAAAGATATGCACTTTGTGCACTATGAAGTTCTCGATGCGATGTCTCGATATGACGAGTTACCGCTGGAAGAAGAAGTCAGCAAAGACCTGATCAGCGCTATCATGGAAGAATGTGCAAAGTACGCTGAAAACGTGCTGTTTCCGCTCAATCAACCAAGCGATAAAGAAGGCTGCCGACTCGAAGACGGCCAAGTCTACACACCCAAAGGCTATAAAGAAGCCTACCAACAATGGGNCGATGGCGGCTGGCAAGGCCTTTCACATCCGGCGCAATACGGTGGCCAAGGCCTGCCTTTGTCTCTAGGCATCATGAAGGCAGAAATCATCGGCACCGCAAACTGGTCGTTTGGTATGTATCCAGGCCTCAGCCTTGGTGCCATGAACACCATTTACACCCACGGTAATGACGCACAAAAAGACCTGTATTTGAGCAAACTCACCGAAGGCACTTGGGCCGGAACCATGTGTTTGACTGAGCCACATTGTGGTTCGGATCTTGGCCAGGTCAAAACCAAAGCTGAGAAAAACGACGACGGCAGCTACACCCTGACCGGCACCAAGATTTTTATTTCGTCCGGCGACCACGACCTGACAGAAAACATTGTTCACATCGTGTTGGCGCGTATTCCTGGTTCGCCAGAAGGTACCAAAGGTATTTCTCTGTTTATCGTGCCTAAATTCAATACCGACGAAAACGCGACTGTTGGTGAGTTTAATAACGTCAACGTGGGCAGCATTGAAGAAAAGATGGGCATCCATGGCTCATCGACCTGTGTCCTTAACTTTGATGGCTCAAAAGGCTTCCTGCTTGGCGAGATAAACAAAGGCGTTAGCGCCATGTTTACCTTCATGAATACCGCCCGTATTGGTACCGCGATTCAAGGTATCGGCACTGCAGAATTAGCGTTCCAAAACTCGCTCGCATACGCCAAAGAACGCCGTTCAATGCGTCCGCTTTCTGGGCCAAAAGAAAAAGATCAAGTTGCAGATACTCTGATGAAACACCCCGATGTTCGTCGCTTGTTGCTAAAACAAAAAGCGATCGCAGAAGCCGGCCGTGCAATGCTCTATGATGCCAGCCTGATTGCAGATGGCCTTATGAGTGTTGAGTCACAAGAAGATTTTGATGACATCGACGACAAACTGGGCTTCTTGACGCCAATCCTGAAAGGGTTTTTCACCGAATTAGGCATCGAAGCAGCCAACGACGGTATGCAGGTATTTGGCGGCCACGGCTACATTCAGGAATGGGGCATGGAGCAAATCGCTCGCGATGTGCGCATCTCCTCATTATACGAGGGCACCACAGGTATTCAGGGGCTCGATTTATTGGGTCGCAAGATCATCTTGAACAAGTTCAAACAATACAGCGCGTTCAACAAACGTATCTTGGAGTTATACAAAGACGTGATGCGTTCACCTTATCGCTGGAAAATGATGCGATTCGCAGGCCCGCTAATGGCCTATCATCTGCGCTGGCAAAAAGTGCTGTTGACGATTCTCCTCAAAGCCCGTAAAGATCGCGATGCTGTTGGGGCGTCCACTTACGACTTCCTGATGTACAGCGGTTACATGGCGTCTGCGTTCTATTTCACCAAGATGGCACTAGCTGCACATTATCGTCTTGATAACGGCGGCGATCTAGAGCCTGAGTTTTATGAGGCTAAACTCGAAACTGCAGATTTCTTTTTCGAACGCATGCTGCCACGCGCTAAAGGCCACGCTGCAGCTATTAATGGCAAAGTCGGAAGCCTTATGAACATGGATGAAGACGATTTTTCTCGTCAACATGCATAATCCACAGCAATAGACGACTGGGCTTATTGATCTACAAAACCATCAATAAGCCACCTTTGCGGCACTAAGCCAACAAAAACAGCTATACCTTCTCCAGTTACGCATCGGTAAACCGATGCGTTTTTATCGGGCGGATGACAACATCCGCCCGTTTTTTTGAACACCCGCGGCCAAATCCAATCAGGAAATCAATATGTCCCAAAAAGCTAACCAACTCTCGCGCGCAGTCTGGGTAGTCAGTCGGTTTCCATCACGTTGGCAGCCATGGTTACTTTCCCGATTGATGGGCACCATTATTCACTTCGCGGGAACCGCCAAAATTCGAGTGACAACACTGCAAGCCGACGAGTGTGTTGTTCAAGTAAAAAACCGCAAACGTGTTCAGAACCATATCGGCAGCGTTCATGCCGCAGCGATGGCATTGATTGCTGAATCAGCGACCGGGTTTATGACGGCACTGAGCGTGCCGGATAACCGCATTATCGTGTTGCGCTCGATGGAGTTAACATATGTAAAACGTGCAACCGGCGACATGACTGCACGCGCTTATTTCACCCCTGAACAATTGGCGTACGTTCAGGAAACAGAGAAAGGCGATATTGAAGTACCTGTCACCATCACAGATGTAAATGGCGACGAGACAGTCGAAGCTCGCATGGTTTGGGCCTGGACACCTAAAAAGAAGAAATCATAACGCAAGCTAAATAAATCTGTTTGCACACACTTCAGGCATGCTTTTGACCCATAACGCTGTAGCATGGCATCGTCAAATAAAAACTTTTGCCGTCGATCGCATCTTCAACCTTGCTAAGGTTCGCAGGATTCTGATCTTTTTTGCACAAATCCCTAAACACCTCCAAAGCGTTGAAACAACGATCAATGGCGTCAGCGCTTTTCATCATCAATAAATGAGGTTGATGCTCAAGCAAATCAAACCCATTAGCATTGAGGTACTCTGGTAAATACGCACCCACAGCGCCATTAGCGATCGGCGCATCATATGCTGCCGCATAACGTACGTTAACGGCCGGCTGTAATGGGTGCATACAAATATAACGAACATCCGGTTCGTTGATGACCAGCCGTCCTCCGGGTTTTAACACCCGTTCAAATTCCTTAAACGCCTGACTCACACCCGACACATGATGCAAACATCGTTCGACTCGAATAACGTCAATGCTGCCATCAGAGTATGGCAAGTCTTTTAAGCAAGCCTTGTGGTACCGCACATTTTGATGCGTAGAATGCGCACTCGCGTAATCGACCATGCTCTGACTCAAATCCGCACCGATAATCTCAACATTATCGTCAACCCGATCAGCTATCGCCTGTGTGGTTACGCCAGGCCCACACCCAGCATCCAAGATAGTCATATGAGAGTCCGAGCCATCTACTGCCAGCACTAGCCAGTCCAATAACTGCTGTCGGATCGCACTAACCTCCGGTGCAATGGCTGGAAAATCCAGCATGAGTTCGATCCAGTGTGTCGGATTCTCACTGTTATCTACGGCAGAATAATTACTGGGGTTTTTATCCATCGGCGATTCTCACAAATTGAATAAATATCATAGATGTTAAGAGACAGACCTTCGATTTTCTGGTCTAAACTCGTATGTTCTTTCGATACCAACCTGCCCCGTAAATTCCGGTCAATACCGATGAAGAGCTTATTAATTGAATATGTCGAAGACGAAATCTGGATAGCCAGCTACCCAGTGCATTACAGCGGAATCCACTTCGACGCCCGCATGACCATCATCCGCGTTGATGATGGATCACTGATGCTACACTCACCCTGCGAGATGACTGCCAACCTCGCCGAAGAGATAAGCTGTCTCGGGCCGGTCAGCGTAATTGTTGCGCCGAGCAATTTTCACTATCTCCATGTCGACAGCGCCCGAGACGCCTTTCCTGAAGCGAAGATATGGTTTCATCGCGGTATTCTCGAAAAAACCACAGAACTCGCATACGACCATATCCTCGACGATACTCCCGATGAATCCTGGGAAAACACGCTGAATCAAATCGAGATCACCGGTAACCGCATCATGAATGAAGTGGTCTTTTTTCACATAGAAAGCCATACCCTAATTCTTGTTGATGCCATCGAGAACATTGGCGATAAAACACCTCACACAGGCCCTGGCCTCAAATTTTGGTGGAAGTGGGTATTTCACATGTGGAACAAACCCAAACCGGCACCAGAATACCAACTGGGGTGGAAAGACAAAGCAGCAGCACGTGACTGCTTGGAACAAATCTTGGCGTGGGATTTCGACAAAATCATCATCGCTCACGGCGACCTGATCGAAAATAATGCGCATGAAATCGCGAAAAAAGCTTGGGACAGTCCGCTCAACCACTGAGTACCGACCGCCCCACATTCACGCGTAGCAGATCCAATCACATAACAAGACCCGGTCATGTGCGATCGGGCAATTCACAACCTTCGCAACACGAAAAGGACCAACACAATGACCTACCCGAGAGCATTTTCCCACATTGGCCTTTTTGTCACAGACCTAGATGCCGCCGTTGCTTTCTATCGCGACGTTATTGGCCTCTACATTATTATGTCGCCAACTGACGTTACTGAAGATGACAGCGCCATTGGCATCATGTGCCAGGATGTATTCGGCAAAGGGTTTGGCAGCTTTCGTATCGCCCACATGGCAACATCCGACAAAATCGGTATCGAGCTGTTCGAGTTTGAAGATACCGCACCCTATCAGCCGCAGGTCGACAAACGGCGTGCTGGGTTATTTCATTTCTGCATTCAAGACCCTAATGTCGAAGAACTTGCCAACAGTATCACTGCCGCAGGCGGCAAACAGCTGATGCCGGTGCGTTATTATTATCCGGGCGAAAAACCGTTTCGTATGGTGTATTGCGAAGATCCATTCGGCAACATTCTAGAAATCTACTCACACTCTTACGAACTCACCTATTCCGCAGGCGCCTATCAATCCTGACTATGCGTAGCCTGCTCTGAAAAACCAAATTCCGAAAAACTAAAGCCTGCCATAGCCAACAATATCGACTTCCGTCGGTTAATCATCGGTATTTTTGGCGCTGTGATCCGCTGTTTTCTACACTCAAACAACATTGATAAAGATTGCGCTATCACGGATTACCACCATGAAATTACGGTTTTTACTCCTGCCCCTGACGCTGGCTGTGAGCGCCTGCTCTGACGGCGAAGGCAGCTCATCAAACAACAATACACTCACTGGCCACCTCTCCGGCACAATCAATATCGAAGCTTTGTTGGATCGCTCAAGAAGCGTATTTAGCAGCATCTTCGATGCTGATGACAATCAAGATGCCAACGGCACAACCCCTGAAGTACGCCTGGTAATGGCTAATCAATCCGGCTGCAACAGCAATAATATTCTGACTTGTGCAACCGCAGACCTCCACACCGTCGGTAAAACCGAGGCGATCTCGAATGCGCTGAGACGAAACGCCCCCTTGTTTGTAACGCTGGATAATGCAACACGCCGAGCTCGCAGCGTATATTCCCTCAACACGCTGGGTGATCGCACAGATCACCAAATGGTATTGCACAACAAAAAAATGATGGTTATTGGTGGTAAGGTCGGCGGCGTGGCGACCAATGATGTAATGGAATCAACTAACGAAGGCCAGGCATGGCAAAAGACCACCGAAACGCCTGCAAGCTTTCCACCTCGATGGAGCCACGCACTGGTTAGCCATAATGGCAACATGATAATGACCGGCGGCACTGATGGAGAAACAACCTTCGCGGATATCTGGTCGTCAACATCAGGCGAAGGATGGAGCCTGGTGAGCGATGATGCTCCCTTTGGTGCATTGAAGAACCATAATATGAACAGCTTTAACGGTAAGTTGTATGTAATTGCTGGCGAACAGGGGCAGCCCGGACAATCTGCGATTACCGATCGCATCTGGGTATCCGATAACAACGGCGAATCATGGACAGAGCTGCAACCTGCTGGCACCCATTTTTCACCGCGCACGCGCGCTGCGACAGCCGTTCACTTCGGCAAAATTTGGATAATGGGCGGCTGTGACTTAGATCAAGATGCCTACGACGATCTGTGGACAACCTCCAACGGGAGCAGCTGGACAAAAATAGTCCCCGCCACTGACCTTTCTAAACGTTGCGGACACCAATTGATCAGCCAAGGTCGACAGCTGATTATCCTAGGCGGGCAAGACGCCAAACCGCCTGGTGCCACACAACCAACATTCCGCGACGATGTCATCATGTCTGAAACCAACGGCATCGAGTGGCAGGTCATGCACAAAAACTGGACAGATCTCGACACTCCGGTCAATCAAGCAGGCGCTAACGATGCGCGCTGGCCAGCAGGAGCCGGCCATCGAGGTATGGCCCATGGGGATCACGTCGATATTGTTGGCGGATCCCATGATCGCAGAATGCACCGTGAAGGCGTATGGCGGTTATACAACGGTGCCAAGAATTGGCAGCGAGTATCGATAGACCGCGAGGTATTTTCGCCCCGTGCATCTCATGACATGTTTGTTATGAACGACAAGGTCATTATGCTTGGCGGTCAAGATCATAACCAGCACCACATGGATATGCACAGCGCCGATACTGACGGCAAAGGCTGGAAACGTCATCACCCAGGCGTTCGGAATGAGGCCGCCGAGATGCAAACACCGCAACCCAGAGCGCGGCATATCGCTCTGCCTTTCAACAATGAGATTGTTATCATCGGCGGTAAACCATCAGAGGATGGCGACCCGATGGCAGATGTTCTCAAGTCGGCTGACGAAGGCAATACATTTACAGATCTCACGCCAATGCTCGTTGCAGACAGCACAAGCCCTGAACCGGTTACTCTGCCGCAAGACCTTGAGCTTGTCGGTCACGCCGGCGCGGTTATCGGAGACACAATGGTCGTTCAAGGCGGCCGCACAGCATCAGGCGCGCTCAACAGCTCGGTGATGACCAGTCAGGATGCAATTCGTTGGAAAAAACTTCAGCCGACCTGCGTTGCTAACCCGCAAGCGCCTGAAAAAACATGTAATTTTGCCTTATCCGAACATCAACTGCTGGCATATAACGACAAGCTCTATAGCATCGGTGGTTTTGAAGACAAAGGGAACGGGCCGGAAATAACCGCACAGATTCTAGAATCCAGTGATATGGGCGCCAGCTGGATGCCCGTTAATACGCAAGGATTCACGCCAGTGGGCCGCCATAAAGCCGTTGTTTTCAACAATATGATGATGACGATTGCTGGCGAAGAGAAGGTAAGCCCCGAGGCAGAAATCCAGCTCACAAACTCAATGCGCATATCATCTGATGCTGGTCGAAACTGGCAAATCATGTCATTAGCTAGCGACAGCGCAGAAATTGAGCCTCGCCATTCGCACGCTGCTGTGGCAACCAGTGATACAGTCATAGTTACCGGCGGTATGAATGCCGAGCAGCGAATGCTGAACGATGTGATCCGTATTGCTCCCGCTACCAGCCCAGGAGTTGCCAACACCAACAACGCCGAAGCACGAGCAATTTATTACNGCCTAATAACGATGACAATGTGCAGTGACACCCCTAACATTTCAGGCACCCGTTATTGCCCAGATGACGATGATTTTTATGATGAAGAGTAAGCGGTAGCATGCCGTAGATGTTTAGGTACTGATGCTATGATTCGTCGTATCAGTACCTAAGGCATTACGCCTTGCTGTGAACAGATTAAAACGGGGCTATTCGTCAAAAACATAACGACAACCGCCGTAGTTCCTAAGGTCTTCATGCAACGCCAGCACATCAGGTAATCGACGCCAACGCTGGTGAAAGAAAACCATCGGGCATTCACCTTTGCCATTCGGCAGCACATCAATCAAGGTTTCCCAATCTTTCACCGTCTCATATTCAGGGTACTGATGAGTACGGCCATAAGTCGGGCCATTCAACTTTTTAACTTCGGCTTCAAAATAGGATTCTGGCGTGACGTAACTCTGCTGGGCTTGCGACCAAACTCGCAGCTCATTCCCGGCTTTATCGATATGCCCATTCTCCGGTAACGCAGCCACATTGGTGGATATCATCATGGCTGCAAAAATACTCGCAGCTTGGTATAAACTTTTACAATTCATTGCACGTTTGCTCCCTGATTCAGTGCTCAGAGTCTAGCAAACATCATCGTATATATCGCCAATACTCTGCCGGGGGATACGCTCGTAAGGGGCAATGTGAACTGAATCTCGATCGACGTCTAAGTCTTATTCAGGTTGATTTAATGCACTGTTATCAACAAATATCTGGTAGCGCTGAATACGGTTTTCAGCCACTGCCATGACGACAGCAAACGGCACCGTCAATATAGTGCGATTCAAGCGTGTATATGTAACTTCGCCAATACAAATCAGCTGATTTGCCTGTACGATCACCTCAAACAGGTTATGAGAAATACCTGATATCATGTGAAAAAAACCATCAACCATCATCTCTACATCAGCCTTCCCTACCACGGGATCCGCATTGGCGAAGATAAATATCACGTCATCATCGAGAAAACTGGAAAACTTATCGACGTCTTTGCTATCTATCGCTTTAAACAGGTTACGTGCCAGGGCGGCATAATCATTGGATACTGACGGCTTCATGCTCAGGGTGTCCTTGATACCGGCTTAATACCGGAGGGTATTGGTAACGACTCGATTGATAAGGTGTTACCAGATGGTTCTAAAATACCAAAAGGCTATTGCAACAGATTATAACCATGACGACAAATTGCCAATATGATCAAGCGTATAAATTTCAATGACGACGGCGTTAATGTGCTTCTCACACAAAGTGATCAATACCTGATGGCGCTATATCCGTCTGAAAGCTGCCACTTGATGAGTGCAAGTGCGTTAAACAACAACCATGTTGACCTATTAGGCTACCAACACAACGGTCAGCTTCTTGGCATGATTGCCATGGTCAACTATGCCACACCAAGCGATGTAGCCTACGTCGAGTTAAAACGGTGGGTGGTACATGACAGTGCTCGTGACAAGGGTATTGGCCGGCAGTTAATGCACGCGGCAATCAACGCCGTCGCGCAAACCACAACTAAGGTTATCCGTGTTGAAACAGGGATTCACCAGCCGGATGCGATTAAAGTACTAGAACAAGAAGGGTTTGTACGACGAGAACCCTTCGGCAGTTATACCGATGATCCTCTGTCGATGTATTTGCAATTAAACCTGGAGTAGTTCGAAGGCGGCCAATCGCACGGCGTTAAATAAGTAGATGGCAACATCACCCAAGTTTCAGCGATGGATTCGACCTAACCAACATCCGTCAGCGGTTCAATATTATCCAGCTCAGCGATAATTGCCTGTGACGAAGATTCCGCAAAGATGGCGCGTTGTTCTTCCAAAATGTCGGCAAGCACTTCGTCTGTCGACAAAGGATTAGCCAACACAACACGAAATACGACAACCGGGTAGCGGTGCTGCTCGATGGGCTTCAGCTGCGTACGGGATACAAATGATTTACCGCGTGCACGTTGAATCTTTTGGATATGTTTGGTGAGCTTATTCAGAATCTCATTGATCTGATTAGCCTCATGCTCCGAGGCATCCAACAAGGTTTGTTGCAGATCTTCGGGGACTAGTCGGTAAGTCAGAATATTGAGTTCAGGTTCTGAAACCAAAGCAAAATCGGGTTGTGCCTTTATTAATTCTGCGAATCTTCGAGCTTTTTCAATACCTTGATCAATCAAGATACCGTAACCTTTATGGCCAATGATATTCAGGCTGGAATGCACCAGCATAGCCATCCCAGAGCGAGAACCCTCCAGAGAAAAGCTGCCAATATCTTTGGAGCCTTTACGCACTACGTATTCGGCATGATGCTCGATACTCGACGCTAGGTTTGGCTCTTTGAAAACGACCATACCCGCCCCCATAGGCACATAAAGTTGTTTATGGGCATCAATGGTCACAGAATCCGCATGTTCGATACCACTGAGAATATCACGGTACTTATCCGAGAAGAGCGTTGGTCCGCCCCAAGCGGCATCAACATGGAACATAGCGCCGATGTCACCGGCAATCTCAGCAAGCTCATTGAGCGGGTCAACCGATCCGGTTTCTGACGTGCCAGCGATACCGATCACCGAAAACGGCATAATGCCACGGGCTTTCAGTTCTTTTGCGCGGCGCGCCAATTCAGCGGTTTTTACACGCTGCTTACGATCGGTTTCTACGGTGACGATATTCGCGCGGCCAATACCAAGAATATCTGCAGATTTAGCCAGTGAATAATGCGCGCGTTCTGACGCCAATACAGCAATACCCTTGTAGCCATAATGCTGTAAAGCAGCCACTAGGCCGTCTTGGCCAATACCGGCGAAGTCGCCGTCCGGTGCCAAAAAGTGATTACGGGCAGCCCACAATGCCGTGATATTTGCAATGGTGCCACCGGAACAAAAGCTGCCGATGCAATTGTGATGGTCGTGCATCCAGCGGGTGTAGAATTCGTCTTCACGGCCATAAATCAGGTGATGGATCATGCCGATGGTTTGACGCTCCATAGGCGTAAATGCCTTGGAGGTTTCGACCTTAACCATGTTCTGATTCAAGGCGATCATAATACGCGACAATGGCAGCATAAAAGTCGGCAGCGCCGATGTCATATGCCCAACAAAACTCGGCGATGAAGTGTGCACCGATTTGGATACTAATTTATCCAGCAGGAAGTGGGTCTGTGCCGAGACAAACTTTGGGTCCTGTGGAATCACAGGGTCGGAAAAATCCGTTTCGATATCTTCAATTTCTTGCTGACAGGCGACAATATTCTCAGTCAGAAATCCGACAAGGTTCTGAGAGATCTCATTATCAATAAGACCCAGCGTCGAGCTTGGATCTTCCGGCACCGTGAAAATCCGTTCGAGATTTTCAAGATTCGCCGTTGCCTGTTTTTCGTTGAATTTCATCGTTCAAAAACCTGACCTGTGAAATGAACGGGTATTGCATGCACTCACGGCTGAACAACACATGTGTTCGAAGCAACCGAAGTACGTTTTTCACATCATCACGCATCAATGCATAGCTGAGGCCGGGAGTAAATTCACCATCGCCACAGTTCATCCTTTGACAAACGCTGCTTACCAGTCGTGTATTCGCCATGCAAATACGCCTGATCGAGCATCAATCGATATAAAACCAGAAAACCACTCGAGCACTGTCAATAAAAACGCCTATGGCTAATACAGAATAGCGGTTCGAAGTTCGCTCATCAGCAACCCCAAACCGACGTTCAATATTTCGCGTCTGAACAAAATATAACTGCCCGGTTTTACAGGGGCGCTATTCTACCCTCTGTTTTTATGTCATGCCGGTTTTTTTTACACCGAAAGCCAATATTGATGATTTTTCAGGCAGTTTATTGCAATTTTGACGAATATTTCATCAAACAATACGCGACTCAAAGAAGCAGAAAGAATCATTCGATGCCTAGCTGCAGTAGCAATTTCATCTGATCGCGGCTGGCATTCTCCGTATCCATAACCACCTGTCGGCTGACGCCAGTCACCGTGTGCCCCGCGGCAAGCACGGATTTATACAACGCAATCCACCCGTCTATGACCTTGTCAGGCGCTCCGTCATAAACCCAGTTTGCGGCCTTAAAGCCGGGGTCTTTCAATACTTTGTATCGACTATTACGGCGGGGTTTCTTGCTGACCGGAAACGCCATTTGAAAGTGCAAGGCTTTGGCATCAGGTTCTGGTGCTTCGGGGAAGATAAAATGCATCGGGCCACTGATTTTACCGCCATTCTTCACTGCAGAGGCACCTAGCTGCATGGCCAACGGCATTAGACGTGATTCAAGTTCATCTATTCTGACCGTGTACTCACCCACATAAAGTGTCTGCGCAGGAGAGGTTTCAACGTTAAATGTCACTAGAGGAGAAGAAATCGCGGCCTTCGTTAGATCTGCGGTGCTAACAGCGGCTACCGTTGCACGCCGCGGTGATGGTGCCCACGTGGGTTTGCATGGCCCATAAAATGCGGATTCTTCTTGATACGTGGCCGGCGCTGCCGCCATAAAATCGAGATAGGCTGCGGCCTTATCGTTCTCGCCACCGACCAAGGTGGCATTAATCAATGTTCGGCGAGCCGGTTCGTGTTGCCCTTGCTTTAAAAAGCTAACACCTAACAATAAATTGGCGCGCCCAACATACTGGTCATCTAAGGGCTTTTGGCAAGCCTGCTCAATACTCTGTTGCATATCTTGCCAGTGCGCACCTTGCATCTGCAAACGCGCGATTTGCAACCAACGTTCCGTTGATGGTGCCAATTGGCTGGCTTTTTTCAACGCAGCAATCGCTTGGTCGAGTTCTCGAGCCTGCAGCCACAGCGAAAACAAGCGTTCCCATGCATCAGCTGTAGATTTGAGTTGACCTGTTTGCAGAAGCTCCTGTTGCACACGCGCCGCAGCTAATGGGTTTTTTGACAACGCGTATAAATCACGTAATTGCTTTTGATCTGCCAGTGTTAGCGCGAGGCCTTGTTGCCGCGCGGCTTCCAACGCAGACGCCGCTTCACGCCAGTTTTTCTGCTTCAAATAAATCGCCGTCAACTGCCGCCAAGCAGCTAGGTCAGGCTCTGAACGTTCAATCACTGCCTGCTGAGCAATTGCCGCATTCGCGTAACTGCCGCCGCGATAGAAGATAAACAACAACTGCTGCCATTGTTCCAATGTTAAGTCAGAGTTATCACGACGAATCGCGTTCGCTGCACTGACCGCAACCTTGTTACGTTTTAGGTTTAACGCAGCAAGCGCTTCCAGAAGTCGAATGTCGATATCGGGCTGGATATCTCCGCCCTCAAAACCCGCAACGGCATCCAGCAGTGGTTGCCAGCGCTTGTGTTTCCAATACAGATTAACGAGTTCTCTTAGTGTTTGTAGACGCGCAACATCAGCTAACCCCTCGCCATTCAGTGCTTCCAAATAAAACGATGCAGCCTTATCGATATCTTTCTCGGCAGCATAATGACGTGCTAGATACCTTGCTGTACTGGCCTTGCCATAGGCATCATCAATACGCTTTAGATCTGCCTCAAGTTCAGCAATTGAACGCTGTGTCTGCCGGTTATCAATCGGCCCTTTGAGCTCACGACTGCGGTATTGGTCAGCCCATACCGTCGCGCCAAACTGCATCACCAGTGCCACCAGCCCCGTCACTGCGCGCAACAACCAACGCCTGTGACGTTTCACTCTCTGATCCAAAATCATCCCCACCATCAGCTTAACCATCAGAACGCCCTGATATTCATCGGATAGTCCTTCCACTTAAACTCGATACGCTGGGAAATATAACGCGTACGCTTATCCTTCGGCGGCATATAGCGCCATCCCTTAACTGCCGCAACGGCGTTGGCTTCAAAAACACCACGCGGATGCGCATTCATGATCCTCACATTGCCAACATCACCGTCTGCATTGATGCTAAAAGCCACCAACACCCAACCGTCGATCTTGTGATCCCAGGCGATTTTAGGAATGTTAGGGCGAGTTGTTGCTGCGGGTACGATGTCACGAATACCGGTATCTGCCTCCCCCAAATATTCAATCTTACTGCCGGCTTCACCCGATGGCTGCACCCAATAGTTTTGCTCACCGGTCAGTTGTTTCACATCCAGCGAGATATCAATATCCGGCGCATCCACTTGCGCCTCTTGAGGCTCAACAGCTACAGGTACGGCATCTGGAAAACGAATATCGGGCAATTGAGGTNCTTTAGGGGCTTGGGGAACAGCTTCCGCCGATTGCCGCGGGGCCTCTGGCTTGGGCGCACGCGTATCCACAAAGATTGGCCCTTTCGGAGACTGATGTGATGCAGATTGAGGGTGAATCAATCGCTGCATCAACAAAAACAACGATAACGAAATCACCAATGCAGCCGCAATCGACAGCAGCGGTCGCAATGCTCGGCGGAAGGTAAACGTGTTTTCCGACACCGGATTCATGCGCTCCCCCTTTTTCTACATGTGCTTTCGGGTCGATCCATACCCTTCAAAAAAACCCAACAAGACATCACGGCGAGCTAGCTGCCACAGCGATATTTTTGACGCCGGCCAAACGCACCTGATCCATCACGGCCATTAAATCACCGGTGGGGGTTTTTTCATCCGCTTGAACAACCACAGCGCCTTCAGGGTTGCTGGCGTGCAAACGTGCAATAATGGCGCGTACGGTGCGCACATCAACTTCCCGTTTATCAATCCAGACACTGCCGCTGGCTTCGATGCCGACAAAAATCGTGGCGTTATCTTGCTTCTCGGTCGACTCTGCCGCCGGCGGGTTGACCTCGATACCAGATTCTTTCACAAACGAGGTAGTAACGATGAAGAAGATCAACATGATGAAAACGATATCGAGCATGGGTGTCATGTCGAGTTCGGTTTCAGCGATATCGGCCTGATGACGACGTGCACTCATAGTACACCTCGCGCCGGATTCTCCTCGGCTAACGCAGGCGTAGATTCCAGTACCAGAGCATCATACAGCGTATCCAATTGGCGCTGAGCCCGGTGTTTCAGATGGTAGACGAAATACAAACCTGACAACGCCAATACTAAACCTGTCATGGTCGGTAAGGTCGCTCGATAGATACCATCGGCCATGGCTTTGGCATCACTAGTGCCGGTTATCGCGATCGTATCAAATACGCCGACCATACCGGTTACTGTGCCTAACAAACCCAACAGTGGGCATATTGCCACCAATACTGAGATAGTGCTTAACCCGCGTTGCAATCGACCTTTGCTAATCGACAATGCTTCTTCACGAATTTTTTCTGCATACCAACTGTGTTTATCGCTGCGATCTTGCCAGTATTCTGCCAACGCGCGATGCTCAGCCCACACTTCTCGGTGGAGGTAAATAAGCCGCTCAACGATAAGGCCCCATAAAAGCAAACAAACGCTGAACAGCACCCAGATAACATCACCGCCTTGGCTGGCATACTGACGAATCGGATCGAACAAAGCAGCATCAAACATCCTGCTGCCCTCCATGTTGCGACGAGGCTTCAATATGCCGTGCCAGCACACCGGCGCTTTGCTCATCCAGCACCTGAATTTGCGAGCGACTCAACGCAGCAACCAGATTATGCGCCAGCAACAAAGGTATCGCCGCAACAAGGCCGAGTACTGTCGTTACCAATGCCTGAGAAATTCCGCTCGCCATCAGTTTGGGGTCACCACTACCGAACAGGCTGATACTCTGAAAGGTCGCGATCATGCCAATAACGGTACCCAGTAACCCCATCAAAGGCGCAATGGCCGCGAGTAATTTGATCAACCCTTGACCACGTTCGAGGGCGGGAATTTCTTTCAAAATGGCTTCATCCAACCGCGACTGCAGCAGATTTTGATCTGCCGACTCCAACTCTTGCACGTCTACCAAAACCCTACCAAGTGGATTATTAGTTTGTGGCTGATCGATTTGTTTCAGCTGTTTACGCATTTTTATCTGCGTCAGGCTCAGGCCTAGTAAACGAATCAGCGCAATCAACAGACCAAAGCCACCGACCGCGATAATCGCCAGCCCAACTTCACGGCCCTGTCGAATACGCTCCATTAAATCGGGAGCTTGCCCCAACACGCCTAACAAGGTTCCGCGCGTAGGGTCTATTATCGAGGCGTGTATGCCAGATTGTTGTTGGTAAAAGGCCCGTAAGTCGGCGCTGCTGGCACTTTGCCGTTGCGGCTGCAACAACTCTTGAGTTTCCGGTAGGTACTGCAAAAAACCATCGCTATTCGCGAGGGTAAATGTACCAAGGCGCACGACAGATTGTGTTTCAGCTTCACCCGCCACATTAAATACGCTGACATTAAAACGCCGGCTACGCCCTGCTTCGATCATTTCCTGCTGCACTAACATCCACAATGCTTGCATGTCTTCGATCGAGGGCAATTGCTCGTCATGGAGCAAGGCTTCAAGTTTTGCTTCGCGCTCCGGTAGCTGGGTTTGCGTCAAAGAATCGCGCATTCGCGCGGCAAAATCACCGGCAAACTCGTTGTGTATCGAATAGACATCGCCCAATTCAGTCACTTCAGCATCCAGAGCTAGTTTCAATGCATCAATCTGCTGCTGCCGGGCATCTACCCGCTGTTGAATCGGGTTATTGGTTTTTTGCGCTTTCAAAAATGCCGCTTTAGCATCACGTACAAGTTTTTTCTGCTGGTTACGCGCATTGAGAAATCGGCGTTCACGATCACGGTAGAGCTTTTTTTCCTGCTGCTGGTAGTTTTGCATTTGCTCAAGTAATAAACCTAAGTCATCTTCACCAGCACTAGATGTTTGGTTTTGAGCGAAAGAGAAACTCGAAAAAGACAGACCAACAACAAAACCTAAAACGGCGTATAAGGAGGAACGATTCATTATTAGTTCACCCCCTGATGACTATCATCAAGATTCGATGCCGGCACGGCATGTAATGGCAGATTCAATAGCTCCGGCGCTAATGTCTTATCTGCCACCCGCATAGCTCGGGCAATCGAACGATTACTCGATGAGGGCAACGCATGCCATTGGTCGGTGGCTTTGTCCCAGATGCCAGATTGTTGTCCGTCTGGAGTTTGGAAGTACAAAGACATACGCCCCAAACGCAAAAATACAACAGAGAGCTGCTTACCTTCCCACTCAAGTTGGCCACGCCAGGTTTGTAGGTCGTAGTTATAATCGTTCTCAGCCTGGTAAGCCTCCATCACCCGACGATACTTTTCAGTCACCGGCGTCGATGGGCTAGTCAGCACATCATTGAGGCGCTCAATTACAGCCAGACGTTCTTCCCGCTCAAATGGCAAATCTAATACGATAAATTTACCCAAGGTATCTGCCATCTGACGTAGCAACGGCAGGATCCGTTGGCGTGTTATCTGTGCGTCGGCAATTTGACGCTGCAGTTGCACAAGTTCCTGCTGCTGCTCTTCTTCGCGCAACAGTAGCTCTTGATTCCAGGCACGTTGGTAATCTGCTTGTTGCAACAAACGCTGGTATTCATTCAGTAGCGATTGGGTTTCATCATCTAACGCAGAAACACGGCGCTGACTTTGCCGGGCGGCATTCTGAGTTGCATCATGGGTATCAACAACGGCGCCAACAGATTCTCCAGCAGCCAGCGTTAGCGGGCTTACCAAAATGCCGGCGCAAAGCAGGAGCCACGCAGCTCCTCGGCGAGATTTCAGGTTCAACAGCTTTATCACTCTATTGTTTTTATTGTTTACCGAAGCATCATTGCATCGGTAAGTATCCGGTCTATTTTGAGTCTGAGACGGTTACTTAGTTCGCTATTGTTGTGGGTTGCCTGGGCTTTTTAATCCATTTTTCAGTGCCTTACAAGCCAATCACTGGCGGCAGGCCGATCAACTAGCGCTTCAAGCCGATATACGTACCAACCTCAAAAACATCGGGCTTACCTTCTTCATGTCCGAAGTAACAAATGTCTTCATGGTTATCATTTTCAATAATGCCAACCACGCATTCAACCTTGTATTGCTTCGCAACCTGATAGAGAAAATCGAGTGGGTCTTTCAGTTTTTCACGTTTGTTAACATCCAAACGAATGCCCAATTGCTCGAATTCAACAACCGAATCGTCGGCCTCGTCATCAACTACCTTAACGCCAACCACCGCAATCGCAGGAAACTCAGTTGCCCAGTCAGTCAAATCACGGTGAATATCGGCGGCAACGTCAACAAGATCGTCACCTTCAAAATGAATATAAATCTGCATAATTATGCTCGTTGGAAGAAAACGTCACCATTACGGAAATATCATGCTCGTGACGTTTTCAATGATCTATTTTCCCGCGCAGGGATTTTATCTGCCCGCGCTGGGTTTTTTTATCAGTGCGCCGGGCTTTGGAAGAACGGCTAGGTTTAGTGGGCCTGCGTGATTTTTGCACGACCCCAGCTTCACGAATCAACTCAACCAAACGTTCACGTGCCGCCGTCAGATTTTTTTCACGGGTACGGTGCTGCTGTGCCTTAATAACGATAACGCCATCACGAGTAATACGCCGATCACGCATCTCCAGTAGCCGAGTTTTATAAAACTCGGGCAAACTCGATGCATGAATATTAAAACGCAGGTGGATAGCACTCGACACTTTATTCACATTCTGACCACCCGCACCTTGTGCGCGAATCGCCTGAATATCGATTTCGTCATCGGGTAACTGGATACGTGAATTAATGATTAACATGAGACAAGTCTGTGTCTGTATAAAAGACCGCTATTCTAGGCAACGTCATGTTACAAGACTAGCGCTGCATAAGCCAAACAGTGATAAATGGTAAAAAAGCCGCCGACTATTGTACGCCAACATACACAATTGATACTCTGATCCGCAGTTTAAAAACTGAATGGGTGCCAGAGCGAGGCTATAAAACACTTTTAGAGGCTCAGCGTGAGATTGGATTTTATCTGACAAATTACTACAATCTGCGCCGCCCACACGCACATAATAAAGAGCTATCGCCGGTAACTGCGGAAAATCAACTTAAGGGAGCTCTAAAAACGTAGGCGGCGCAGGACTGACGAAGCAAAATTCGATGAAAAACGGGAGTTTATGTGCAATAAACGACCGATTTTAATTAAATTTAAACGATGTCAGCGCAAGCAAGATAGTTTTAAGAGGTTCCCTTAAGAAACTGTCGGGAAATAGTTAACACTACATAGGTCTTCTGTAGATCTTCATAGTTTCGAAGTTCAACTTGGTCCGTAAGTATAGTTAGGTGTAGCTTCAAAACCCATTTGAACTTTTCCTAGCGTTTTTCCATTTTCAAGTTCATATACCTTCGGTTGTTTCCATTTAAACTTGCCATCTACTTTTTTAACGCTATCAAGCTCATTCTCTTTCCTGCTCTCTACACATTTATTCATAACCTACTCCGTTTTTATCTAGATTATTCGATCCAGAACAATGCCATGTTCAATAACTAATTATCACAAGCCCTGCCATGAACCTTTTAGAACTCAAAATATCAAACCAACTACTGCCTATGAAGGATAATTCCGAATTCACTCTCCAATAATACAAATTTCATTTACATTTACTATACTGTCGATTTTTTTCCTATACACATTCCTACTAAAAACCATCAAATAAATTATATTTTTTTATTAGAATCAAAGATTTGCATACAAAAAAACAAGCATAATGATTGCGCATATAGAACCCCCTTTCAAATATCACTTTCGAATATAAGTAGGTAGCGCTAAAGCTGAGTTAATCTAAGGGTTCTGTTTCATTGTAAAGAACACTCGCTAACAATCCTTGAGGTCAAGCAATAAGCGCAACACTGAGACCGTAATGAACTTCATGAGCAGAATTCCACCCTAAGATTTTTCTCGATAATAGGTTGATCTTCTCTACGGTTCTTCTCAGTTGTTGGGCGTTAATCGTAGTGAAGCCAAAACCCTTTGGATAATATCGACACAATAATCCGTTCACGTTCACGTTCTCATTACTCCCACGCTGCCATGAGGCACAAGGATCAGCAAAGTAGACCTGCACATTGCTTTGCTCCGCAACATCGCAATGCCAATATAATTCGAGCCCGTTATCGACTGTTGAGGTACGCGCAACCGGTTGTTGAAGCACTTTATTTAGCTGGTTGGTCACTTCGATTTTTGTGCGTGTCTTACTCTTTCTTGCCATCGGGCATGGTGACTTTCGATCAACAGGAGTAACAAGGTTCCCGTTTTTTTTCGTGAACCGTATCGCTCTCCCAATGTTCACGGTGCAAACGATCATTGGCGGTTTTTCCTCGCTCATCAATCGATATTTGGCCCGCAAGAAGCCCGCGCCCATAAGGTGTACCGCGCTTTGCGATATCCGCGAAGCAAATATTTATGAAGCTGACCATCACGCAGCTTATCACGATATATCCATTGGAAAATCGTTTTGTGACTGACTATGGTGACACTTTCCAGCTGGCAACAACCTGTCCAACAATGCTTCAATAATGACCTTTAACTCATCTGTATAATTTGTGAACTTCGCTGCGTTTTTACGACTACTCTCAGCATGTTGGCTTGCCTGTTCTGCACAATAACTACCTAGATCGCAGCGTCGAATCTATCGGTTGATGGTGGCTTTATGACAATCCACTTTTTCACCACCCGTTTTGTAAGAATATGGGGCTTAGTAACCGGCTTGTATCTGGTATCGTTGTCGCAAGGTCAGTTGCTGGTACCTCTTCATAGGCGCTCGATATAGGTTTGGGTCAGATCTGCCTATTTTAACAACAGCTGACTTTCTGCTTTATTTCAGCGTTGCACTTATTGTCTGAATTCAGGACTGATCACGAGGCGCTAAGTTGAGTTATGCAACAACGCCCTTTGTAGTTGCTATTGTTTGATTCGACGGTGACAGTACTAAAAATGGAAATTGACTATTTTTTGGCGCACTTTTACAAGCTAAGTTACCATATTCAGTAGCTCGACAACGATAAAGACGGTCTAGAAGCAGTCACGTCAATGTTGCGGTTTAATAACTTACTAGAAGGATCAAGTGGTTATGGCCGGCCGGCTTTATACACGATGAAAAACAAGAATATTCATTGAATTGTATATTCTCAAAAATAAACGTTAGGGAAAACTATGCGAAATAACATTAAACCTGTGCTTGGAGGAGTGGCGTTGTTGATAGCTGGCGCAGCTCATGGGATGGTCAGTGTGGCCGGTGACAGCAATGAAATCACTGTGCAGACAGATCATGAAAATGTGACATTTATTGAAATCAATGGCAATGGGTTTACTGCGCGCTCTGAGTCTCTTTCTGTCGAGTCTAAAGAAGGGTTAAGTGACGGCTACTACACTGTGTCTGTGAGTGCGGTAACGGGCGAAGCATTAGTCTCTGAGCGTTCTGGAAATAACGGCCGTGACCTGAGTGCTGCAACTTATGGGGATGTTGTAGAAATCGTCGAAACTGGCAGTTTTCGCATTGCCGATGGCGAAGTATTTACACCGAAAGCAACCAAGGAATAGGGAGCATGAAAATGAAAAAACAATTAATCGTTAGTGCTGTGATTGCTTCAACACCAATGCTTTCTAGCGCCGCACAAGTATATCAAACAGATATGGTAGTGAAGGGTAGCGCATGTGTTGGGGTTGACTGCGCCAGCGCACCAAGCTTTGGTTTTGATACTTTGCGTTTAAAAGAAAACAACTTACGCATCAAATTTGAAGACACTAGTGCTTCAGGTTCATTTCCTGGGAATGATTGGCAAATAACGATAAATGATAGTGCTAATGGCGGAGAAGACAAATTCTCAATTGATGATATTACTGGTGGAAAAACACCATTTACGGTTATTGCTGGTGCTCCCAGCAATGCTGTGTATGTGAGCGCTTCAGGCCACCTTGGTTTGGGTACTAGTAACCCTGCTGTGGACATTCACGCAGTAAACGGCAATTCACCGACGATACGCCTAGAACAAGATGGATCTAGCGGATTCACACCACAAACTTGGGATGTTGCCTCAAATGAAACCAACTTCTTTATTCGTGATGTGACCAATGACAGCAGTTTGGCATTTCGTATTCAGCCGGGCACACCTGAAAGCCGCTTGAGCTTGAAGCAAGCCGGCGTTGGTATCAATACTTGGTCACCTACTGCAGATTTACACGTGCGTTATGATGGCTCTGGTAATGCGTTTGAGATCGATACGCAGCATGACAATATGGTTGTTGTTGATGCAATCGGCAAAGTTGGTATCGGTACAGACATTCCAGAAGCCCCGCTTCACATTGTCACTGGTGCGAATTCTGGAACAACAGTTGAGCGTGGTTTAATTATTGAGCGAGCAGGGGCTGTTGATATTCAATTGAAAAATACATCGACAGGTAAGTTGTGGAAGATTAACAACGCTGGAGACAGTCTGAAAATCACATTGCATGGCAGTGGGTCGAATGAATTTGAAATTGATAGTACTGGCAGTTTAATCATGTCTGGCGATATCAAGTTCAAAAAAGATAATGGAACAGTTGTTTCACTTCGAAGTGTTCTTTCTACGTTAGAAACTGAGACATCTCTTAGTAACGTTAGTGATCTTCAGTAACACGATTAAAAACAGGCAGTGTTAGTCCTGCCTGTTTTGCCGAGTTGTTACTGAGACTGTAAATAATTCTGTGTAACTGCCTCGTTAAACATAATCAGTTAAGCGGTCTTCGAACTCGATCATAAACCGGTTCAAGGCCGGTTTCCAATTCCTGATTGGCATGGTCCATTTTTTCGCTGCCTGCTGTATCGCCAGATAAACAACTTTCTTAGCGGAGTCATCTGAGGGGAACAGCTTACGCTTCTTAACGGCCTTGCGAATGACACTGTTAAGCGAC